>NZ_JDWE01000001.1:0-216816 GCF_000685765.2 Frankia sp. BMG5.23 | reverse complement strand
AACGCGGTGCTCCACGGCCTGTCCAACGCCACCGCGGAGGGTGTCAACCGTCTGATCAAACTCGTCTACCGCACGGCGTTCGGCCTGACCAACATCGTCCACCAACAGACCCGCGCCCGCTACGTCGCCTCCCGCGCCACCCGCCCAGCCTGGCCACTCCCCGTCACCACCACCACATCCACAGCGTGATCACCCAAACACGGTTTCAGACGTAGTGCGCAGAGCCTGTAATCCCGACGCTGGATATCGGCGATTGCTTCTCGCAGGGCAGGTTCCTGCGCTCCGCGGCTGGCCGAGTACCCGTGAAGCGTGAACCACTTGACGATCGTGATTCCGCGTTGAGAGGCTTCCTCGGTAAGGATCTTGACCTGTGACGTCTCGTCCTGGCTACCTGTAGAAACCCGGACAAATCCGGCGCCTAGAGTGCCCACTGTGCCACCCCTCGCTGCCAGCGTTGATCACGACCTACGCCGTGTACACTACCCGGCAACCTATGGCCGAATTTGTAGAGCATTCATTTATGACCTAGGTATTCCAGCGAGTCGGGGGTGGCCTCGTGCCTCTCGTGTGTACTCGGGCCGTTGGAGATGGCTTCTGCTCGTATGGTCGACAGGGGGCTTGTTGATCATGTCGAGGAGGTGGCGGTGAGCGCTTCGCCAGGTGTGGCAGGGACGGCTAGGCTGATCTCCATGGAGCGAGCGGCGCGGCTGACGGCTGTCGTCACGCACGAGGGTGACTGGTATGTGGCGCGGGCTTTGGAGGTCGAGGTGACCAGCCAGGGAGCCAGCGTCGAGGAGTCGCTGGCGAATCTTCGCGAGGCGCTGGAGCTGTACTTCGAGGACCAGCCGTTCCCCGTGACCGCCGCGGACGGTCCCATCGTCGCTCCGCTGGACATCCGCCTGTCGGCGTGACACCCGCGCTGCCTCGGATCTCCGGGGCGAAGGTGGTGAAGGCTCTGGGGCGTGCCGGCTTCGAGGAGGTCGCTACTCGTGGCTCGCACTGCAAGCTGCGGCACAAGGAGAGCGCTCGGGTTGTGATCGTGCCGCTCCACCGGGAGCTGGCGACGGGCACTCTCGCCTCTGTTCTGCGCCAGGCGGGCATCGAGGCGGAGGAGCTTAGGATGTTGCTCACCTGAGCCCGACGGGATCCCGGGTGCAAGCTGGAGGGGTGACCCTCTCAAAGCGTGCGTCCTGGTTCTTGATCGCAGTCGGCGTCTGGACGTGGGCCATCTGGCCGTTGCAAGTCGGGTTGTGTACACGGTTGCTTGGCACCCAAGCGCCCCTGAGCCACGCATCCCGTACGGTGCCTGCGCACGGGATCGGCGCTCACCCCGCCTCACTACCCCGGTCCCCGTAGTAGCCTCCCATTCAAGATCCAATCCAGGAAGAGATTGATGGGCCATTTGACCCGTGTTTGCTCCTACGTACGCAGCAGCAAGACTAGACGGTTTTTGTCGAACCCTGCACTTCCGCCAGCAAAAGCCGAAGAGTCAGGCTGTGCTTTTCAGGTGGGAGTCGATCCAAGGCGCAATGCCAGTGAATTAAGAACCGCACCGACAAGATCCACTTCAGTGGATTGATCTTGTTGGTGCGGTTGTCGTCGTGGAGCGGTCATATCGGTCGCGGTAGAATTCCGTGGTGACGAGTAAGAATGGGTGCGGCAGGCCGGCAGGAAGGTTGACGGATCATATTTCGCTCGGAGTGCTGACTGGCCTCGTTCACCATGATCTTGTGGACGATGTTCTGGTGGAGACGGGCCGGGTTGAGAAACGGTCCCGGAAACTGCCCGCACGGGTGATGGTGTACTTCACGCTGGCGATGTGGCTGTTCTTCGATGACGAACGAGGAGGTCATGGAGAAGGGCACACCCAGCGGGAATCGCGACCACGGCACGGATAGTCGCGCTGCGAGGTCGATCGGACAACCCGGCCCGGAGGGGCCGGCCGACGAAGAACCACGATCCGACGACCATGGCCTTCGACGTCCCGCGGCTCACGCCCGCAGGTGCTGGAGCGGCCCGGCGAAGGTCCGCATCACCTCGCTGAACGTCGTGTCGGGACGGTAGGCGGGCGGCTGGACCGATTCCCCGGCCCCGCTGCGGGCCGCTCCGAACCGCATGGTCCACAGCATCGTCTCGGCCACCGGGAGGGTGGCCACGACCGCGTCGTTCTCATCCTCCAGCTGGCCCGTCAGCCAGGAGACGCGGTCCGACTGCAGCGCGCAGACATAGATCACCTCGCCGGCCGCGTTGCCCGGGGCCGCACGCAGCCGCGCCGCCTGGTCCCCGGCGGCCAAGGCCTCGCCCAGCCGGTCGGCGACCAGCTGACGTTCCCACAGTTGCGCATCCTGGGCGATCCGGACGGCGACACCACCGCACAGCCTCCGCTCGACGTGGATCTGCGCGTCGATCTCGGTGGCCTCACCGAAGTACCACGCGAGGACGTCGGGCAACGCGGCCCGCAGCTCCGCGGCGGACGGCTGGGCCATCGCCAGCCCCGGGCACTGCGGGGACCAGGCCGACCACGAAGGCCCGTCATGCCGCACGATCAACGAGACGGGCCTACCCACGATAGATCATCTCGCGCGACTCCTCCGCCGTCCCGCCGCTTTGATCAGTATCCGCGCTTCCCTCGCTGCCCGGGAGCACTTTGCGGTAAAGGCCGGACCGATTACGCGCAACACCGGCCTGTCCCGCACAACACCGACCTCTCCCGGCCGACGGTCTGGTCACGGGCGGCACTGACACGGAGGATGCGCAAGGGATCCGCAAGGCGGGCCAGGTCGGCGGGCCAGGTCGGCGGGCCAGACGGCGGGAGGGAGGGAGCGGTGGTGGGGGCCGACGACATCCGGGGGCGCCGGATCGGACCAGACGAAGGAATGCTGTTGCGAAGGCTGCGTCTTGCCGCGCTCACCGATGCTCCTTCGGCGTTCTGGCAGACCCTGGCCGAGGCGAGCGCGCTGCCCGCCGAGGAGTGGGACGCCCGCGCCCGCGCCGGGGCCTACTCGTCCGCCGATCTGGTGGCCATCGTCGCCGTGGCTGGCGAGGCCGCCGGGATGGTGCAGGGCTTCACCCCGGTGGGCCGTCCCTGGTTACGGGAACTCGGCGCCATGTGGGTCGCTCCCGAGGCGCGGGGCACCGGAGCCGCCGACACCCTCCTGGCCACCGCGATCGACTGGGCCCGCCAGGCGGGCGCGGAGGCGGTGAAGCTCTGGGTGGTCCCCGGGAACCGTCCGGCGCGGCGCCTCTACGCCCGCCACGGATTCCTCGTCCTGGGCGGGCCGAAACCCGTCACCGACGATCCGACCGTCAAGGTCTTCGTTCCGATGCTGCTGCCGCTGTATCCCGCCCGGCCCCCGCCGCCCGCTGACAGTCCCCGCTTCGGGTGACGTCACCGCGACCGGTATCACGGGTGCCCCGGTGGGTTGGGGAACAGCTCCGGCGGTTATCCTTGACAAGCCCCCGAAAAATCCTCTACGGAGGACCAACACGAGGAGGTGGCCGCTGTGAGTCCTGGCGGGTGCTCCAGTAAAGGCCGCTTCCTGCTCGTGGACGTCAGCCAGCACTGAATCCCGGGCCGATGAGCGCGCACCGTCGCGCCCGGCCCGCGTCCACGGAACCCGGGTAGACGACGCCCGGGGCACTGTTCGGAAGTCCGGCCTGTTCGGACGCACGGCCCTCCTGTCCGGTGCGGCCGTGCCGTCGGCGACGTCGTCTCCGCCTCGGAGACGACGGTCACCGCTCTCCCGGCCCGACCGGTTCATGCCGGTAGCACGGAGCCATCCTGTCCCGGCCGCGCTTCCCTGATCCGTCCGGGTCGGCAGTCGCGTGGGCCGCGAGCAGTGCACAAGCAGGTGCGGTCGATCGAAGTCGTATCGACCAGAGGTCGCCGTGGCGATGCCGCCCGCGGCCTGCTCGAGGAATGCGCGCTCGCAGCTGTCCGGCAGTGGCTGGGGCGCGCGGAGGGGGACCTTCCATGAGCATCTCAACATCGCGGACCGCGGGACGTCGTCGTGCCTGCACCGAGCGTCTCGACCTGCCCGCCTCCGGCCGGGTCACACTGATCCCCCGGGGCATGGACCGGGAATCGGTCAGTCGCTTCGCGGAGGCCATCGCCCGTTTCCTGGGAACCGGGCGCTACCTCGCCATTCAGACCTGTATCGTGATCGTCTGGATAGCCTTGAACATCGCGCTACCGCTGCTGCGGTGGGATCCCTACCCTTTCATCCTGCTGAACCTGGCCTTCTCGACCCAGGCCGCCTACGCGGCACCGTTGATCCTGCTCGCCCAGAACCGACAGGACGACCGTGACCGTGCCTCGCTGGCCGAGGATCGGGCGGTCGCTGTACGTATGCGGGAAGACACCGAGTTTCTCGCGCGTGAGATCGCCGCGCTCCGGCTTGCCCAGAGCGATGCGGCGACCCGGCAGTACATGCGCGGCGAGCTGGCCGGCCAACTCGAATCTCTTCGCGGCGACATCGAGAGTCTGGTGCGGGACGCGGTTCGCGTTCCGCCCCAGACGGCGTCGGATGAACGGGAGCCGACCGCCGCACGATCGCCGTCACGGCACGGCGGGCCGACGCCCACCCCCGGTGGTGCCCCCCGGGAAACGAGCGACCCCGAGACCGAGGGCCCACCCGCCACGGGCAAGCCGAACATCGGGAACCCGGAACGCCCCCGGCGGCCCAAGCACCACAAGCGCAGGAACACCACGGGTGTGAGCACGACCGGCATCCCCCCTCACTCCACGGACGCCGGGTATGCCACCCGCACCGGGAACCGCGAAAACGGCGGTCCCGACAGGAAAACGACGCCGACCATCGCCACCGGTCCCACCCCGAAGACCACGCTCGACGACCCCACCCGGGAGGCCGGCGCGACGACGCACCTCAAGAACAGAGGAGTTACAACGCACGGGCACCATAGTCTCTCTGCCCATACGGGCTCCTCCTGGCATTCATTGGGAAAGCCGCAACCAGTGGATTCCTACCCAGGAAACGTCCACTCGCGACACGGGTCGTAACCACCCTTCTGCGGAACGGGTCAACCCAGTAGCGTTCGGCAGGTGCGTGTCCCCTGTCCGCCCCGGCATGACCCGCGTCGCCTCCGCGGAAGCCTCGGGCGGGCGCTGGTGGCCGTGGCGGTCCTCGGAGCAATCCTCACCCCGTTCCTGAAGATCGTTCCAGCGACCGCGGCCGTCCCCGCACCCACTCCCGGTCCCACGAGCGGCCTGGGTACCGCCGCGTCCCCCGCGGCCGGCCTCGGGCCGCCGGCTGCGGCCAGCGCCCCACCCGCGGTCCCGCCCACCGTCCCGCTCGCCGCACCGGCACCCACCGCCGCTTCCGACTCCGCTCCCCCGGCCGGTCTCACGGCCGCCGAGTGGCTTGTCGCGGACGCGGGAAGCGGCGCCATCCTCGCCGCCTACCGCCCACACGCCCAGGATCTCCCGGCCAGCACGATGAAAATCCTGACCGCGCTGACCGTGCTGCCCGGCCTGCCGCCGGACCAGGTCGTGACGGTCGACGAGAACGCCCCTCGGGTGGACGGCACGAAGGTCGGTCTCGTGCCGGGGGTCGGATACACCGTCCGTGACCTGGCGACCGCCATGCTGATCTCCAGCGGAAACGACGCGACCATGGCCCTGGTCCAGGCGAGCGGGGGAACTCCCGCCGTGCTGCAGCGGATGAACGCTCTAGCCAGGTCACTCGGCGCAACGGACACCGTCGCCGGTGACCCGACCGGACTGGACAGTCCCGGCCAGGTCACCAGTGTGCACGACCTAGCCGTGCTCGGTCGGGCGGCGTTGGACAACCCGACGGTGCGCGGCTACCTGACGATCCCGCGCGCCTCGCTCGCCGGCCGGGGGAGCACCCGCTTCGAGATCCAGAACCACAACGCCCTGCTGCGTTCCTACGAGGGGACTATCGGGGTGAAGAACGGCTACACCATCGCGGCCGGCGCGACGTTCGTCGGCGCGGCCACCCGCGGCGGCCACACCCTCATCGTCGCCCTGCTGCGGACGGCTCCCGCCTACGGCAAGGACGCGCGCGCGCTGCTCGACTGGGGCTTCGCGCACGCCGACACGGTCACCCCGGTCGGGTATCTCGCGAACCCCGGGGCGACGGCGGCGGCGTCGAGCGGGCCCGCGGGAGACCGGCCCTCCATCAGCCCGGCGGGTCCAGGGGTCGCGCCGACCGCCGGCACGGCAACATCCTCCTCTTCCTCCTCGCGGCACGGAGTCGCCCGCGCGGGCGATCCTGGCAGCGACATCGGCCCGATAACCTGGATCGCGATCGGCTGCACCGTCGTAGCATGCCTGCTCACCGCACTCACCCATCGGGCCGCCCGGGTACGCCGACGCCAGCGCCGGCGGCGGCACGCGGCGGCGGGCCTCCGGGACGTCGAGCGCCCGTCGGGTCGGCCGCCCGCACCGCGTTACGGACACGTGTCCGTAACGCTGAGGCCGGCTGCCGGACCTGATCAGTCCGATCTGCTGGATGTCCCCGAGGGTATGCGGCGGCGCAGAAATGCCCGTACCCGGGCGGGGAGGGGCACCGTGCCACGCGGGTTGCTCTCCGACGCCACCCGCACCGGTCCGGCCGAGGATGGCTTCGCCGACGACGGGTCGGATGAAGCAGGCGCGAGCGGCGTCGAGCCGTTCTGGGAGCCGGGCACCAGGCGGCGGGAGGCCTCCGGGTTCGGCGAGCCGCTCGACCGGTAGGACTCCGGCCCCGTGGATCCCGGCCCCGTGGATCCCACGCCTGCCGCGCCCGCGCTCCCCGCCGCCGCGCGGTCGGCCGCCTCGGAGACGGTATGCCGGGCTGCCGAACCGGAGGGGAAGACGTCGGAGTTGTAGGGCGCCGTCACGGTCCAGGCCGCGACGAACAGCGTCCATCGCATGACAATGTTGATCCAGATGAGCAACCCGACGATCACCGCGAACGTACCGTACACCGGATTGCTCATGGTTTGCCCGACTAGCCAGGTGCCGACGATCTTGAGGATCTCGACTCCGACGGCGCCGAGCACCGCACCCCGGACCGTCCGCACCCGGTCGGTCTGCTGCGGCAGCCGCCAGAACAGATAGAGGAAAACCGCGGTGTCGATCGCGAGGGCGACAAGCAGGGCCAGTAGGCCGGTCACCCAGGCCGCGGCGGTGCTGCCGGACAATCCGATCCAGCTCAGGAATGACCCGGTGGCCGAGGTCGAGAGGCTGGTCACGACGAGTGAGGCCAACAGAGTCAGCCCCAGTCCCGCGAGCACCGTGACATCCCGCAGCCGCCGGGTGATGATGTTGCCGACATCGATGTCCTGGTGCCATACGAGACGGATGGCGTCCCGCAGCGCGTCGATCCACGCGAGTCCGGCGAGCAGGAGGCCGGCAAGACCGATAATGCCCACACCGACCTTGGCGTTGCCAATCGAGGCGACGTCGAGCTTGTCCGCCAGGCCCGGAAGATAGTCGTTGATCTGCCGGGTCAGGCTCTCCTGCACATCGGGGTACGCGTCTACGACGAAGCCGGTGACCGCGAAGGCCAGCGCGATCAGCGGGAAGAATGACAGGAACGCGAAGTAGGTCGCCGACGCCGCGAGACGATCACCGCCATCGGCTGTGTAGCGGGAATATGCCCGGACGAGGTGATCGAGAAACGGACGTTTCCGGCGTACCGCCACAGCGGTACCGGAAACCGTCCCGACACCGGCCCGTACCGCCTGACGAGGTCCCGTCACATTCGTTACTGTCCCCCGACGACGTGCGCTCACTCCCGAGATCCGAGTGTGGCGCGTCGCCCCCCGCCGCCCACCGGTTCCGGCCCACGCTCAGGGCGACCGAACGGGAAGAAGCGTAGTTGCCGCCAGCGCAGGTCGGCGCCTCTTTCGTACAGCCCGAATCCGTTGACCTCGAACTGCGCCTGATATTCGGCGAGCGCATCAAAGGCGCGATCTAACGCGTCCTCGGCAAGATCGTGCGCGACGGTGACGTGCGGATGGTAGGCGAAGCTGAGCGGCCGGTCGAGAGGACCGGACCGTACCACCGCCGCCAGTTTCTCGCACCGGAGAATACCCATGGCGAGGGCGACGAACACGACCGGGGACAACGGCCGGAACGTGCCGGATCCCCGCAGGCGGATGGTGAACGGGGAGTTCGTCCGCGCCGTCTGCGCGAGGTGGCGCTCGATCATGGGCAGCTCCACGAACCCGACGGAGGTCGGACCCAGCAGGGTGACGTGCGGGACGATGAGGGCTGCGTTCGGGTCGCCGAGTCGCTCCCGCCAGTCCTGAAGCTCTGTGCGGTACGGCTCGGGGATGCCGATCGCCACCCCGATGTCCACCCGAGTCGCGGAACCGAGCGGATCGACCGATTCACCGGGATCAACGGCCGGGACAACCTGGACGGTATGACCGTTCACCCCCTCAGTCATGCGGGACCGGCTCCCCGACGAAAGCAGTGACGATCGCTACTCTGCGTATCCACATGCCTGCCTGCGCCGGGTGAAGAACCGGCCGTCGGGATCGGTCTCGCCGAGGAAGCATGCCGACATCATGGCCCATGAGCCACGGCCGTCCCGCGCGGACCATGGGAAGGGGATGCGGATTCCAGATCATGACCAAAAGCTGACAATACCCTCGGGAAAAACCGGCATCCGACCGGAAATGCTCACCGACGGCTGCGCCGCACCCGCCCTTTCTCGCACGTCACGCCAAGCGGTTTGCGGACCACGAGGGGGCCTGCGCCAGGATCGCGTCCGCCAGCGGTGGCCAGACTCGCTGGGCCCACTCGCCAAAATCACGATCACAAAGAGTCACACATGCGAGGCGGGCGACGGGATCCACCCACAGGAAGGTCCCGCTCTGCCCGAAGTGGCCGAAGGTCGACGGCGCGTTGGAGCTGCCCGTCCAGTGCGGGTGCTTGTCGCCGCGGATCTCGAAGCCGAGTCCCCAGTCGTTGGGGGTCTGCTGGCCGAAACCCGGCAGCACGCCGGCAAGTCCGGGAAAGGCGACCGAGATGGCCGTGGCGAACGTCGCGGAGGTGATCAGCGTCGGGGCGAGGAGCTCGGCAGCGAAGCGTCGCATGTCGGCAAGCGTCGCCGTCACGCCGGAGGCCGGGGATCCCGTCAGCCGGGCATCGTGCATCCCGAGGGGCTCGAAGACCGCCTGGGCGAGGTAGTCGGCGAAGGCGATGCTGGTCGCCTTCTCCAGCGCCTCCCCCAGTCGCTCGAACCCGGTGTTGGAGTAGATGCGACGGGTACCCGGGGGGGCCAATACGCGGGTCCCCGAGAACGCGAGCCCGGAGGTGTGGGCGAGCAGATGAGCCACGGTGGACCTGGGGGGTCCGGCGGGATCGTCGAGCCCGATCGCGCCCTCCTCCACGGCGATCAGGACCGCATAGGCGCTGAGCAGCTTCGACACCGAGGCCAGCCGGAAGAGATGATCGAGTGGTCCGGTCCGCGCCACCTCCCGGACCCGCGGGGTCACCGCTGCGCCCGGCCACCCGGACCCCGCACCCGGTCCGACCGCCTCGTCCTCCCGACCCATCACCACGACCGCGACGGTCTCGACCGGCCACGCCGCCACCTGTCCAAGAGCGTCCACGTTCCGCACTGTACGAGGTTTTCCCGCCGGTCCCGACGACCCAGGCACCCGGTTCCACCCCGCGGGCCCGGCAAGGCGGGGCATGCGTCCCCCCGGGGGGCAGCCGGCTGCGAGACTGGCGGGCGTGCAGACCCCCACATCCCCGTCCGGCCCGCCCGCCCCGCGTGACGAGCACCTCGGAGAGAACCCCCCCACGGATACCCGAGGATCCGGCGTGGCCCCGGGGGACGGCGTGGCCCCGGGAGACGGCCCAGGTCCGCGGGAACGGGCGGAGAGACGTGACAACGCGGGAACCGCGGGACCACGATACGTGACGGCAGGGCCGGTCAAGGATGCTGACACGATCACCGTCGCCACCCCGATCGTGCGCGTGGACGAGGCTGCCGACCTGCTCTCCCGTACGATTGACGTCCTTGTCGTCGGGGGCGGCCCGGCCGGCAGCGCGGCGGCTCTGGGCGCCCTGCGGGAACGCCCGGGCGCACACGTCGTCATCGCCGACGCCGCCGAGTTCCCCCGGGACAAGACCTGCGGTGACGGCATCGCCCCACACGGCCTGGACGTCCTGCGTGATCTCGGCGTGACCGATGCGGTCGCCGGGTACCGGCCGGTGGACCGCATGCGCCTGCGCACCCCAGGGGGCGCCGAGGTGGCCACTCCCTCAGCCCGAGCCAACTACGTGGTACCCAGGGAGGTCTTCGACGCCCGTCTCGTGGCCGCCGCCCAGGCACGTGGAGCTCAGCTGATCCGGCGGCGCGTGCGGTCCCTGGAGTTTACCGACCGGCCGCGCCTGGACGGTCGGGGACGGGAGCCGGTCGTCGTGGTCAACGGCTCGCTCACGGCGCGGGTCGTCATCGGCGCGGACGGCGCAAACTCCGCGGTACGCCGCGGGCTCGGGCTGCCGGGTAACCCCCCCGGGGCAATGGCGATCGCCGTGCGGGCCTATACCGAGGTCGCCTTCGGCGACGGCCCCCCCGAACAGTTCATCCACATGACCGACGAGGGTTGGCCGGCCTACGCCTGGTCGTTCCCGATCGGCGACGGCCGTGCGAACATCGGCTACGGGATGCTGCGGTCCCGGCTGGCCGGCGGGACGGACGGAACGAGTGCCAAGACCGTCCTGCGTCGCACGCTCGCCCGCATGCTGCCCGAGACACCGGCGCACCCGGCCACGCTGCGGGCCCATCATCTGCCGCTGTCGACCCATCGCCCCCGGCAGCCGAACGGTCCCGTGCTGCTCGCCGGGGATGCGGCCTCCCTGATCAACCCCCTGACCGGGGAGGGCATCTACTACGCGGTGCTGTCGGGGTCGCTGGCCGGGCATGCCGCCGTCCGCGCGGCGCACCCGGCCGCCGCGGGCCGGGTCTACCGACGCGCTCTCGACGCGGAGCTGGGACGGCATCTGCGGCACACGGCTCTGCTCGCCGGTCTCGCCGGGCGGCGCCGCACCCTGATGGACGCGGCGGTCCGGGCCGCCCGCACCCGTACCGAGCTGTACGACATGCTCGTCGAGATCGGGCTGGGCCGCGGCACCATCCCGACGAGTTCCCTGACCCGTCTGGCGATGCGGCGCACCATGACCGGCCTGCGCTAACCCGTCACGGGCCGCGCCCGACCCATCCCGGCAAGACCCGCGACGGCCACGGGCCGAGTGCGGTGGACAAGCCGTCACGGGCCGACGTAGGGAACGGCGAATGTGAGGATTATCACAGATACTCCAAACAGGAGGAGAATACTCACATCGAAGGCCCGTCCTCGCACCGCCAGCAGGCCGATCCGCCGTGCCGGCAGCACCAGACGGGCCAAAGCGGCCATCACCAGGACCACGCCGACGACCACCATTCCTCGGCGCCATCTGTCCTGGAAGACCAGCATCAGCCCGACGGTGACCCCGGCGAGCACCAACGCGAAGGTGGCCTCCTGCCGTAGCCAGCCGCCGATCCCGCCCCCGTCGCCACGCCTGCCGGGCTCGGCAGGCCCGGGCCCGGCGGGTGCGCCGGGCGTGACGAGTGGCGGCGGGGAGGCAGCTGGGACCGGTGTTCTCCGGGATCCGGAGATGGTCCCTGCCACGGGTGGCCCAGGCTCCGCACCGACCGCCGGCTTCCGGTGCTCCCCGAGGCCGACCAGCGGGGAGGACACCGAACGCCACGGGTCGTGCGATGGGATGCCGTCGCCCGCGACCCGCTCCGGTGGGGACGATCCGGGCTGACCCGGGGCGGCCGGCGGGGCCGGCGTCGGCGGAACGGGACGGTCGAACCGGCGCAACCCGCGATACTCGGCAGGAAGGCGCTCGTCACGATCCTCGCTCGGACGGAAGACGTCAACGCGGGCGGTGCCCGGCCACGACGGACGCCGCCGGTCCGCTTCCGCCCCAGCGCGGCGCGGCGGCAGCTCTGCCCGTTCCGCCCGGGGATCGGGCGCCTCATATCCGCCGGAATATCCGCCGGATCGGTGCCGCCCCCCCGGCCCGGGGCGGCCTGGATCATCCCCGGGTCGAGCCGGGCCGGAGCGGCGCACCGCGTCGGTCACCCTCGCCTCCGGCAGCGGTCGAGATCTCCTGCTGGACAGTGGTCCCGTACGGGACATGGTGGCGTCCCCGCCGTCATCGGCGACGACTTCCACCCAAGTGCAGGATGCATCGAACACCAATCCAACCAGGGCATCGGTCCTTACGGACACACGGTAGGCCGCCTGCGGCATCGGCGCCCACGGGCGCAGGGAGCACGGCGGGGCCACGCCGAGGCCACGCAGGGGTGGCCCGGGTGAACGGCCGGCCCGTCGGGCGGCGGATCCTCCACGACGGTGATCTGCCCGATGCCACGACCTGCCGAAGCGGGGATGACAGCCCTATATCACATGCCAGCGACCAAGGATACGATTACCCCATCCGAGCACATCACGCGCACAATATGCAGCACCCCCACCTATAGGCATCATGCAGGCTTAGGGCAGACTTCCGGCCGCAGTGCCCAAGTGGGATGGAGCGTGACGTGACAGACGAATCACCACACAGCAAGAAGCTGCAGGAACTGATGTTCCGGGCCTGGGAGACCTTCGGGGACGCCCGACACCTGGACAGCGACGACCGGGTGTTCGTCCAGGCGCTGGCGAGGCAGACGGCGGATCGGATCTCGGTGCTCTACGGCGCGAGCTGGCGCGACGCCCTGGACTGGGTAGCCCAGCGCTATGTGCCGAACGGCGACCAGCCCGGCGGTGTGCTCGCGGCGGCGGCCAGCCCAACGGCAACGACGTCCAACGGCAGCGCCAGCGGGCGCCGGGGCTCGGCGGCCGCGGAGGCGAACGCCGCCTCGTGAAGTGAGGGCACCGAACGGCGCACGGCGCCGTTGGGCGGCGCCACGGACGAACCACCAGAGCCACCAGAGCCGGTCGGAACATCGACCGAGGCCAGCCTGCCGGCGGGTCGGGACAGAACGTCCGGGGACAGACGACCGGGCACCGATCAGCAGTCGTCCGATCCGCCATGGCCATCCGGAGCGGACGGGTGGACGGGAGGCCGGCCCGGCGCGGCCAGATTATCGCTGTCCCAGGCCGATCATCGATCTGACAGCGATCATCTACCGGAGGTCGACCGGCATCCCGGACGCCTGCCCAGTGCCCCACCGGACACGCGCGCCGACGGGCCGGGGGCACCCGGCGTCGTGGCGAGCACCGGGACCGGGATCATCGGCGACGCCGTGGAGCCGACTCCTTCGATCGAACTGGAGTATCGGCGTACGGACGGGCATCTGCGATGGGGCCGCCGATTCCGGTGAAGACATGCGCCGGTGAAGACATGCGTGCCGGGGCCGCCGACGACCTCCTCGACAAAGGCTTCGGCCGATGGCTGGCGGAACACACGCCGGTGCCACCGGCCTGGGTGGCCCGCTGTCAGTGCGCGAAGTGGCGGACACCGCTGAAGTAGAGCGTGACGCCGGCCTCCCGGGCAGCCGTGATGACGAGCTCGTCGCGCACCGACCCGCCCGGTTCGACCACGGCCCGCACCCCCGCCTCGGCGAGCACCTCGAAACCGTCGGGGAACGGGAAATAGGCGTCGCTCGCGGCGACAGCCCCCTTCGCCCGGTCCCCTGCCCGGGTCACCGCGAGCCGGGCAGCGTCCACCCGGTTCACCTGGCCCATCCCGACTCCGACGGTGGCACCGCCGGACGCGAGGAGGATGGCGTTCGACTTCACGGAGCGCACCGCCCGCCAGGCGAACCGCAACTCGGCCAGCAGGGCCTCGTCCGCAGGTGATCCCGCCTCCAGCGTCCATCCGGACGGCTCGTCGCCCGGCGCATCGACGGCGTCCCGCGACTGCAGGAGCAGGCCTCCGCTGATCTGGCGCAGTTCGATCCCGCGCTGGTGCGGCGGCGGTGGGCACTCCAGCAGCCGGATCGACGGCTTACGAGAGAGGATCTCCACCGCGGCGGGTTCGTAGGCCGGTGCGACGACGACCTCGGTGAAGATCTCCGCGATCTGTTCGGCGAGCTCGCCCGAGACCGGACGGTTGGTCGCGATCACCCCGCCGAAGGCGGAGACCGGGTCGCAGGCATGCGCCTTGCGGTGGGCCTCGGCGATGGTGGCGCCGATCGCGATGCCGCAGGGGTTGGCGTGCTTGATCACGGCCACGGCGGGCTCGGTGAAGTCGAACACCGCTCGGCGGGCGGCGTCGGTGTCGGTGTAGTTGTTGTAGGACATCTGCTTGCCGTGCAGCTGACGGGCCGAGGCGAGGCCGGGCCGACCCTCGGCGTCGCTCTCCACGTAGAGCGCGGCGCGCTGATGGGGGTTCTCGCCGTAACGCAGGACCTCCGTACGGTGCCACTGCGCGGACAGCACGTCGGGCCATCCGCTCTCCCGCGCCACCTCGTCCGGCGCGACGACGCCGGCGAACCACGAGGACACGGCGATGTCGTACGCCGCGGTGTGGGCGAACGCCTTCGCGGCGAGCCGGCGGCGAGCGGGAAGATCATATCCGGATCCGCGGACTGCGGCGGCCAGCTCGGCGTAGTCGCCGGGTGCGACGACAACGGCGACCGACGCATGGTTCTTCGCCGCCGCGCGGATCATGGCCGGACCGCCGATGTCGATCTGCTCGATCGCCTCGTCCTCGCTCGCACCGGCGGCGACTGTCGCGGCGAACGGGTACAGATTGACGACGACCAGGTCGAACGGAGCGATGTCGAGTTCGGCCAACACCGCGGCGTGCTCGGCGTTACGCAGATCGGCCAACAGACCGGCGTGCACGTGGGGGTGCAGCGTCTTGACGCGACCGCCCAGCACCTCCGGAAATCCGGTCACGGTGCTCACCGGTGTGACCGCCAGCCCGTGACGGGCCAGGACGTCGGCGGTCGAACCGGTCGAGACCACCTCGACGTCGGCCGCAAGGAACGCCTCCGCGAGGACGTCGAGCCCGCTCTTGTCGTAGACGCTGACAAGCGCCCGTCGCAGCGGCCGCCGCCCGGTGGGGACCACTTCGCCGGGTTCGGATCCGCGGACAGCCCCGCCCTCGCCGGCCACACCTTCGCCCGATGACGTCATGATTCCTCCTGTACCCAAACTTCTGCCGATGCGGGAGACCCATGCTCGCCCCGCCGATGTCCGGCCGGGGTCGAGTCGCCGCTCCCGGCCCGCACGATCCCGCCGATCGTCGCGACGAACAGTCCTCGCTCGACGCTCTGGATCCGTGCATGAAGTGTCTGCTCGGTATCGCCTGGCTCAACCGGCACCGCCCGCTGAGCGATGATCGGACCGGTGTCGACGCCTTCGTCGACCCAGTGCACCGTCACCCCGCTGACCTTCACCCCGGCGGCCAACGCGTCACGCACCGCGGTGGCTCCCGGAAAGGCAGGCAGCAGCGACGGGTGGGTGTTGATCGTCCGGAACCGGCCGATCACCCGGGCACTGAGAATCTTCATGTAACCCGCCAGGACCAACAGATCGGGCGCGAATTCGGCGATCCGCCCGGCCGTCGCGGCGTTGAAGGCATCCCGGTCCGGGTGGTCCTCGAGACGAACGGTGAACACCGGGACCCCCGAGGCCCGGGCCCGCCGTTCCGCTCCGGTGCCGTAGCGGTCGGTGCCGACCGCCACGACCGCCGCGCCGAACCCGGGGTCCGCGGTTGCGTCGAGGATCGCCTGCAGGGTGGTTCCCGCTCCCGAGGCGAGTACGACGAGACGAGCAGACACAAACACACTCCGTAAGCAGAATCAGGCGACGCGACGAGCCGCCCGCTGCGCAACCGCCACCTGCGGACGACGGCGGAACAATGGCCGGTCCGACTGTACTGACTCGACCAGCTCCGCCGCTTCCCACCGGAAACGCGCGCACCGGCGCCCGCCGGGCGCGGCCCGCCAGGCGGCCACCCGAGCCCGGGACTGCCGATCATGCCGCCGGAACCCATCCGGCGAGGAGATTTGCCAGCCACGCGTCGAGGGCCTGGGCGGACGGGACCTCGCAGGCCGCCGGAGACGACAGCCCGTCAGCCAACGAGCGCAGCCCCGCACACCCGTCCTCCTCCGTGCCGCCTGCTGCGCAGGTGCACCCGACGGAGGCCGCGGGGCCCGCCCCTCCCTCGAAGCCCTCGTCGAGTTCGCCGTAGTCCCGCCCGTCCAGCAGATCACCCGGCCGGCACAGGTAGAGCTCAGCCAGCCGTGACAGGACCTGCGTGGAAGGCGCCCGGCTGCCCTTGGCCGGCCAGCTCTCCCAGTACGAGAAGGTCTTACCGGTCTTGGCCGGCCCAGAACCGGGCCACCGCTCGTTCCAGCGGCGTGCGGCCTCCTCCTGCGTCCAGCCGTGCGCGAGGCGGAACGCGACGAGCGCGCTCAGGTGATGGCGGGCCTGCAGTCTTCGGGCGATGCGGCGATAGGACCAGCCCAGCTCCCGCAGGCGGAGTGCTTCAGCCCGGATACGGGCGACCGTGACCGCCACGACGACCTCCGTGAAGATGATCCAGTGCGGTCACGGTAACCGACTGCGCGGACAGTTTTCGGATGCCGACGGGGTGCCGGGCGGGCGGGGAGGGAGCGGGCGGGGAAAGATCCACGCCGGGCGGGAAGCTGCGGACCCACAGACCTCGACGAGGCCGCGACAGCGGGGCCGCGAGGCCAGTCAGGGGTGTCGTCGTGACAGCCGGGCTGACGACCATGAGCCGGATGGCTGCAGCCGGCGCCACCAGGAGGACGCCGCCGCGTCGTCGGCGACGAACGGCCGCTCGGCCCGACGGGCCGCCAGGTCGATGCCGCCGATCAACAGGAGTCCGACAAGCGCGGTCTCCCCCCCGGCAATCAGGCCGCACAGCCATCCGGACGAGGGACCATAGTGGTTGCCCTGACCCGTCACGGTCCCGACCTGTCCCATCGACACCTGGACCGCCAGACCCACGAGGGCACCGCAGACCACCGCCCCGAGCAGGACGGTCAGGAGGCGAGCCCGGGAGCGGCGTCCCAGGCTCGCCCGATGGACCATGACAGCAAGCACGACTCCGGCCACGACGGGCACCAGCGCCAGCACGAGCCACCCGGGCCTGGGCAACGCGCTCGGCGGAAGGGCCGCCAGCACCGGGAGGTCCGGTAGATCGGCCGGGCGGACGACATCCGCCCGGACCAGACCCGAACCCGTTCGAAATCCTGGTCCAAGGGCGTAGGACAGACCCCAGAGGACCAGGTTGGGCAGCAGCGCAAGCTGGGTCGCCGTGAGCCCGAGACCCCCGAGCGCGCCCACGTCGAGCGAGCGCTCGGCGGCGGCGACCTCGGGCTCGGTCGCCGCGAGCACCAGCGCGACCCCGAACGCGGCGGCCGCCAGCAACGCCATGAACGCCGCCGCGCCGGACAGCAGGGGGACGCGCAGCATCACGGGCAGCATCCGCCATGCCGTGCGCAGCCGATGGCGACCGGCCAGCGCGCCGAGCAGGGCGGCCGGTATCCCGAACGCGACCGTCCCCAGCGCCGCGGAACCGGGGGTCGGCCGTACCGAATGCGTGCGCACGATGACCGCGACGACCACGACGAAGAGAGTCTGGGCGCCCACGACGCCGATGACGTCGCCCGCCACGGCCCGCCAGGGGACCCCGGGGGCGCCATCCGACCGGCATCGGCCCCCGCGGGAGTCCCCGGGGTTCGCCCCCGAAGCGGCGGGGCGCCCTCCGCCGAACCGTGCGGGCCGCAACCGCGACACCCGGCCCAGCGGCATCCGACCGAGCGAGACCCGGTTCAGCGACACCCGGCCCAGGGGCGTCCGGCCCAGGGGCATCCGGTTGAGCACGGCATGCGACTGCAGTGGTGCCGCGCTCGCCCGCCGATGCGCCGCGCTCAGCGCCGCGGCCAGCGGAAAGAGGGCGAGGCCCAACGGCCGGAACGCGATGATCCCGTCAGGGAGCCGCAGCGTCGTTCCGTGAGCGGCAAGCCACAGATCGGCTCCGACGCGCAGAGCCGCGGCGGGTCCGGTGGAGGAGCCGGTGTCGGCTCCCCACACAACCAGAACGACGAATTCGATGAAGATCAGGCCCGCGGCCGACGCGGCGACCGCCTCCGCCAGAGGCCGTCCGCCCCGCTGCCAGATCCGATCGGTGAGGCGTCGCGGCAGTCGGGGCGGCTGCATGGAGGCGGGCACGTTAGGACGCTCGCACGCAGATGCGCGGCTCAGCGGACAACACGCCGTCGTCGGCGCGGGAAATGCCCGAAGTAGGACGAATAGTTATGGTTGGCCGGAGAGGTCGACCCACCGCATCCCCCACGCCACATCCCCCGAGCGACCGTCATGAACCACTCGCCGGGGCATCGGATCAACGACCGGGAGGAGACTCCTGCTGGCCGTAACCACCCGGCCCCGGCGGAGGCGGCTGCTGGCCATAACCCGTGGGCGACTGACCATGACCCTGCGACGGCTGGCCGTAACCACCCGGCTGGGCCGGCTGCCCATACCCGCCAGCGGGCGGCGCGCCGTATCCGCCCGGCTGGGCCGGCTGCCCATACCCGCCAGCGGGCGGCCCATAGCCCGGCGGCGGCCCGTACCCCGTGGGCGGCTGACCGTAACCGGGCGTGGGCTGCTGGCCGTAGGGCTGGCCGTAAGGCGGCTGACCACCATACGGAGGCCAGGCGCCCGGCTGACCGGGCCCGGTGGGACGGGCACCTGGCCGGCCGGGAATGGGCGCTCCGCTCGCCAGCGCCGTGAGCACCCCGAAGACGGTCTGCACGATCGTCAGCAGCAAGGCGAGGTAGAACCCGAAACTCGGCCCGGCATCCACTCCGCTCGGCACGTCGGGGAACCGAATCCATCTGATCAACAGCAGGAGGACGGCGAACGCCGAGACGGCCGGCAGTATCCACAGGATCGAGACCGGACCCACGTCCGGGATGCGGACGTTGGCGGCGACGCGCGCCGTCACCAGACCGGCGACCACGACCACCAGGAATACCGGGAACCAGGAGTTGAACCCGAGCCCCCAGGCGTTCTTGTGAGCCTCCGCCGAGCGGCCGAAAAATCCCAGGCTCACCGAATACCACGGCAGGAAGCTCACGATGAACGTGACCGCCCCGGAGGCGATCACCCCGATGTCGTTGGTGGCGACGCTACGACCGCCGATTTGTGCCACGACGGCAACCCCACTTCGTCTGGTCGGTCGGTGCGGGGACGAGAGTCGTCGATGCACCGATGCAGGAGTCTTGCAGCCGTCGGAAGCGAAGGGAAGACGTCCGTCCCGAAGCCCCGCGGCCGAGACCCCTACCTGTCCCGGTGCCGAGCCCCCGCGTCCCGCGGGGGCTCGGCATCAGGATAGGCCTACAACGACCGCATGATGTCAGCCATCAGCCGGGCGGTCTCCGACGGGGTCTTGCCAACCCGGACGCCGGCCTTCTCCAAGGCTTCCTTCTTGGCCTGCGCGGTACCGGACGAACCGGACACGATGGCGCCCGCGTGGCCCATCGTCTTGCCCTCCGGCGCGGTGAAGCCGGCCACGTAGCCGACGACCGGCTTGGTCACGTTCTCCTCGATGTGCGCCGCGGCCCGCTCCTCGGCGTCACCGCCGATCTCACCGATCATCACGATCGCGTCGGTGTTCGGATCGGCCTGGAAGGCATCGAGCGCATCGATGTGCGTGGTGCCGATGACCGGGTCGCCACCGATGCCGACACAGGTGGAGAAGCCGAACTCCCGCAGCTCGTACATCATCTGGTAGGTCAGCGTGCCGCTCTTGCTGACCAGGCCGATGCGCCCGCCGGGGGTGATGTCGGCCGGGATGATGCCGGCATTGGACAGACCGGGGCTCGCGATACCCGGGCAGTTCGGCCCGATGATCCGCGTCGTCGCCTTGGACCGGGAGTAGGCGAAGAACTCGGTCGTGTCGTGGATCGGCACGCCCTCGGTGATGACCACCGCGAGTGGGATCGCCGCGTCGATCGCCTCGATCGCCGCGTCCTTGGTGAACGCAGGCGGAACGAAGATCACCGAGACGTTGGCGCCGGTCTGCGCCATCGCGTCGGCGACGGAGCCGAACACCGGCACGCCCTCGACCTGCTGGCCCACCTTGCGCGCGTTCACGCCGGCGACGACGTTCGTGCCCGCGGCGAGCATGCGGCGGGTGTGCTTGCTGCCCTCCGAGCCGGTGATGCCCTGCACCACCACCCGGCTGTTCTCGTCAAGCCAGATAGCCATCGGTTCGCAATCCCCTTCGCCCAGGTCAGGCCGCGGCCGCGGCGAGCTCGGCGGCGAGCTTCGCCGCGCCGTCCATCGTGTCGACCGGCTTGACCACCGGCAGGTTCGCCTCGGCCAGGATGCGGCGGCCCTCCTCGGCGTTGTTGCCGTCGAGGCGCACCACCAGCGGGGTGCTGACGTCGCCGACGATCTTCAGGGCCTGCACGATGCCGTTGGCCACCGCGTCGCAGGAGGTGATGCCACCGAAGATGTTGACGAAGACGCTCTTGACCGCCGGGTCACCAAGGATGATCGACAGACCGTTCGCCATGACCTCGGCGGACGCACCGCCGCCGATGTCGAGGAAGTTCGCCGGGCGCTTGCCGCCGAATTCCTCCCCGGCGTAGGTCACCACGTCGAGGGTGGACATGACCAGGCCGGCACCGTTTCCGATGATCCCGACCTCGCCCTCGAGCTTGACGTAGTTGAGGCCCTTCTCCTTGGCCTTCTGCTCCAGCGGGTCCACCGCGGCCACGTCGACGAACGCCTCGTGCTCCGGGTGGCGGAAGTCGGCGTTGTCGTCCAGGCTGACCTTACCGTCGAGGGCGACGACCCGGCCGTCACCGGTGAGGATCAGCGGGTTGACCTCGACGAGGGTGGCGTCCGACTTGACGAACACGGTCCAGAGCTTGGCCAGCAGCTCGCTCGCGCCGTCCAGAGCCGCCTCGGGCAGCTTCGCCGCGACCGCGATCTCGCGAGCCTTGGCCGCGTCGACTCCCTTGAGCGGGTCGATCGCAATCCGGGCCAGCGCCTCCGGCTTGGTCGCCGCCACCTCCTCGATCTCCATGCCGCCCTCTCGGGAGGCCATGGCGAGGAAGGTGCGGTTCGCCCGGTCCAGCAGGAAGGATGCGTAGTACTCCTCGGCGATGTTGCTGGCTTCCTCGACGAGCACCGAGTGGACCGTGTGGCCCTTGATGTCCATGCCGAGGATCGCTGTCGCCTTCGCGAAGGCGTCATCCGGCCCGTCGGCTACCTTGACGCCACCGGCCTTGCCCCGGCCTCCGGTCTTGACCTGCGCCTTGACGACGACCCTGCCACCGAGCTCGGTGGCGATCGCGCGGGCCTCCTCGGGGGTGGTCGCGGTCTTCCCGGTGGGCACCGGTACGCCATGTTCGGCGAACAGCTTCTTCGCCTGGTATTCGAAAAGATCCACGGTCCGTCCAGTCGGATGCGGTCGTTACGGGTTGGGATACGTAGAGCTGCACAGAACGCCTGCGAGCCTACTGACGAGGGCGTTACGGCGCGCGCCACGCGCCGTGCACCACCGCCGTCGCTGGCGGCCCGCGGGTGGGATCGAACGGGCCGGTCCGGCGCATCCCTCGACCCGCTCCGGGGACCCGGCAGGGTCGTCGATACAGGACAGATACAGGACAAATGAGGTGGACACCTGTCGCACCGAGGGTGGCTTCCGCCTCGCCGCTCTCAGAGCGCGGGTCCGCCGGGAGCCGCTGAGCGTGACCGCCGGGATCTGCCCTAGGCCGTCCCGTGTCTGACGTCACGAAAGTTGAGACCCTCATTATGCCGGAAATCACATGGAAGAAACACCGATCGTGGCCGGCCCCTCCGGACCAGTTAGACGAATTTCAGGATAACGACGATCAAGATCATCGTTAGTCCGATCCCGAGCCAACCCAGGCCGATGCCGAAGGCCGCCACTGTGGCGCCACGCTCATCCCTGTGGCGGATCCGAACCCGCGCGACCAGGCCGACCACGACAGCCGCGGCACTCCCAATCCCGAAGATCCAGAGTACCGCCAGGAGAACCGACAGCATCGCGGCGCTGTTCCAGTGCCGGCGCCGCGACGCCTCGGCCCGCCTGGCGTCGGTCCACCGCCCGACCCGCGGCGCAGCCGGTCGACCCGCTGGCGGGAAGGCGGATGGATCCGGAGGACGCGCCGGCGGAGTCGGGTCGCTGGAGCGATAGGTCACCTCCGACCGTCCCGGATCGGACGCCACGTCCGCGGCGGTCGTGCCCCGACGCCCCGCGGGCGCCTGATCCGCCCACCCCCCCGGGGAAACCGCTCCCGACGATGGTGGCGGGGCGACCGCTGGCGGGGCGACCGGTCGCAGCGGAGCCGCGGGGGGTAATGGCACGGCGGGCCGAAAGGCCGATGCGGGTGGCGGCGGTCCGACCGGCCACAGGCCGGGTGCCGGGCCTGGTCCCTGCACATCCGGCGCCCAGCCGCCGGCCGAGCCGGCCGCCCCCGGCGCGGGCCGGGCCGGAACTCGCCCCGCGCCGGGGACACGCGGACCGGAACGATTCGGCGACGGGGAGGAGACCGGCGCGGGGAACGGGGCGGGCACGCCGAACGCCGGAGACGATCCGGTCCAGGTCCGCTCCAGGACGTCACCGGCGGCGGCATCGGCCTCGGTGACCCCACGCACCTCCCGGCCTACCAGCGCGGCCAGCAGCGAGGCGGCGTCCGGCCGCTCCCGCGGGGCCTTGGACAGCGCCCTCGCGACCTGGTTGAGCAGGTACCCGGGGAGCGCGTAGAGATCGGGAGAGTCCCGCTGCACCCGGACGGCAAGCAGGTCCGGCGTCTCGGCATGGAAGGGATGTCGCCCCGTCGCCGCGTACGTCACGCAGCTCGCCCAGGCAAAGACGTCCGCTGAGGCGTCCGACGGCTCGCCGCGCATCTGTTCCGGTGACATCCAGGCCAACGTGCCGATCACATGACCGGTGCGGGTCAGCGTGGCGCTGTCGGTCAGGTGCGCGATCCCAAAGTCGATCACCTTGGGTCCGTCCCAGGCCAGCAGGATGTTGGACGGTTTGAGATCACGATGGACGACGCCGGCGGCGTGGATGGCGACCAGCGCGTCGGCGAGGCCGACGGCAAGACCCCGGACGAGGTGGTCCTCCAGCCGACCGCGGGCCCGGACGGCCTCGGCCAGGCTGGTCCCCTCGACGTACTCGGTGACCATCCACGGCGCCGCGGCCTCGGTGTCGGCGTCGAGCACGGCGGCCACCGCCGTGCCTCGCACGCGCAGCGCCGCCCGCACCTCACGTTCGAAGCGGCTGCGGAACTCCTCGTCCTCGGCGAGATCCTCGGCTGCGACCTTCACGGCGACGGGACGCCGATCCGGGGCGAAACCGAGATACACGGTCCCCATCCCGCCGGCACCGATCCGGTTCTGCAGGCGGTACGGGCCGATCTGGCGAGGATCCTCCTCCATCAGCGGTGTGAGCATCGCTTCCCTCGCTGCTCCCCTCGCCGCACCGGTGTAGCGGGTTCGATCCGGGTTGCCACCCGCCGGGGGGCTGTGGATGAAAGACTATGTCCCGGCCGCCATCGGGCCGAGGGCACGAAGCGTCCCAGGCGTGCGGGCCTGCGAGCACCCGCTGGCGGGGAGCGCCCGTCCGTGTTCCACGACACCGCGGCCGCGACGACGGACATCCGGTCGGCCCCGGGCGCGAAGATGCGGACGTGGACAACGACACCCGGCCGGGCCAGAAGACGACCGCCGACTGGCGTGCCGCCCTGCTCGCAGGCATCACCCTGCGGCCCGCCACTGCCGCGGCCGTCAACCGACTGGGCTGGCCCGACTACGACGCTCGACCGGCCCTGCGCTGGGGCGAAGGCGCGGTGGCCGGCATCCCTGCCGTGGTCGCGGTCTGGGATTTCACGGTTTACGGGGGAAGCTTTGGCGAGCGGGACGCACGTGGGTTCGCCGAAGCCGCCACCGCGGCCGCGGCCAGCCGCCGTCCCCTGGTGTCGTTCCTGCGCAGCGGCGGCACCCGCCTGCAGGAAGGGGTCGCCGGACTCGTCGGGCTGCCCCGGGCCGCACTGGCGCTCGCCGCACTGGACGCGGCGGGGGTCGGTCACATCGCCGTCGCGGACCAGCCCACCACCGGTGGTGTCTGGGTGACGATCGGCTCCCGCGCGGACCTTCGGTGCGCGGTGCGCGGGGCGACGGTCGGCTTCGCCGGGCCTCGGGTGGTCGCGGCGGCCACCGGTGCCGCCCCGCCCCCGGGCAGCTACACCGCGGACTCGGCGTACGCCGCAGGGCTGGTTGACGCGGCGCCGGCGCCCGGTGCCATCCAGGTGTGGCTGCGGCGGGCCCTGACCGGCCTGGCGGATCCACCCGATCGGGAGAGCCGGGCCGGTCCAGGTACCCGGACCGGCCCGGGTGGCCAAACCACTCCGGGCAGATCGGGCGACCAGGCAGACAGAGGCGACCAGGCAGACGGATCGGACGGCGGCCCGTCACGAGCCGGCGACGGGACCACCCTCCCCGTCCCGCCCGACGATCCGGACACCCGAACCGGGTCCGACGGACCTGCGCCGGGAGCTGAACATGCCGCCGCGCGCTCCGGGTGGGCGCAGGTGCGGGCGGCCAGGGATGGCATCCGCCCGGACGGCATCGAGGTGCTGCGGACGCTGCTTCCCGACGGCGTCGACCTGGTCGGGCCGGATCCCCGGGTCGTGGCCGGTGTGGGGGTGCTCCTGGGCGACATCGCAGGGCCTGCGGGGGCTACGGGGCCTGCGGGGGCTACGGGGCCTGCGGGGCGGGGAGGGCCGATGCGTGCGGTGGTCGTGGCTGTCGGGGCCCGTCGCGGCGACGCCCCGGGGCCGGCCGGGTACCGGTTGTTGGTCCGCGCCGCCCGGCTCGCGGGGAAGCTGGGGATCGGTCTCGTGACCCTGGTCGACACGCCCGGCGCGGCGAACGACGCGGACGCCGAGGCCGCGGGCATCGCGGCGGCGATCGGGGATGCGATGGCCGCGGTATTGGCCTGCCCCTCGCCGACGCTGTCGATCGTGTTGGGTGAGGGCGGCTCTGGCGGGGCTCTCGCCGCGGCGGTCACCGACGTCGTCGCCATGACCCCGGACAGTTACTTCACCGCGCTCTCCCCGGAGGGCACCGCCGTCACGCTTCGGATACCGGTCGAGCGGGCCGCAAACGTCTGCGGGCTACGGCCGACCGACCTGAACGCGCTGGGATTCGCCGATCGGCTCCTGTCCGCCACCACCGCAGCCGAGACGGCGCGCGACGCCGCATCGCTGCTCGCATCCCTGAGCCGGGGGGACCAGGACGATCGGCTGCGCCGACGGCAGGCTCGATGGTCGACAGGGCTACCTAACAGTCTGTAGCATCTTTCTCCGGTCTTTACTTGGCCACCGGGATATCTGCCGACCTGGGGGGCGAGCACCACGGCTGGCGGCACGGATGGTACGGCGAGGGAAGGCGAGCGGGCCATCGGCGAGTGGATACTGCCATCGTTGTCCGCGGCCACGGCCCGCCTGAGGCGGGCCGTGGCCGCGGACAACATCGCCGCTCCAGGGCGGTCGGTCCTCACCGGCCTGCGCACGACCCCGGTGAACGCCCGCGGGCTCGCCGTGGAAGCGGCCTGGATCGCCACCCACCTCGCCCTCTACCCGGCGAGTGCGCTGCGCCGGCAGCGCCCGCGCGAGCACGAGCCCTACTCGCTGAGCGCGCTCTCCCCGCTGCACCGCAGCCTGCTGGTCAACGCTCCCGACGCGGCAGGCACCCCGATCCTGCTGATCCACGGCCTGATCGACAACCGGTCCGTGTTCACCCGGTTGGGCCGGTCGCTACGCCGCCGCGGTTTCCGCCGGGTGCGCACGGTGGAGCTGCCGCTGCTCGTGCCGACGGTGCAGGAAGCGGCGCTCCGACTCGCCGCGTCCGTGCACGCCGCGATGACGGACAGCGGCAGGCAGCGCGTGCACATCGTCGCCCATTCACTCGGCGGGCTGGTGGCCCGCTACTACGTGCAGCAACTCGGGGGCGATCAGTACGTGGACACGCTGATCACTCTCGCGACGCCTCATTCCGGCACCCGTCTCGCCGGGCTCGTCCCCCGGTCGGTGCCGTACCGGCTCGTCACCCAGCTACGGCCGGGATCGGCGCTCCTACTCGAGCTCGCCGCACCCGCCCCCGGCTGCCGGACCCGGTTCGTCGCGATCGGCGCCGGGCTGGACAGCGTGGTGCGGCCCGCCGAGGCGGCGCTCGACCATCCCGATCTCGACATCGAAAATTACACCGTGCCGGGCCTCGGGCATCATTCCCTGGCGTTCAGCGGCAAGGTTGCCCACCTGGTCGCGAGCTGCCTCGCCGGGGCGGCGGACCGGCCGGGACTCTCGGGACCGTCAGAGCTTCTCGACGGGGGCGTACCGCAGGAGCAGGCGCTTCGTGCCGGTGTTCTCGCCGAAATCGATGGTCGCCTCCGCGGAGTCACCGACCCCGCCGGTGGCGACGACAACTCCGAGACCGAAACTGTCATGCGTCACCCGGTCGCCCTGACGCAACTCCAGGACGGCCCGAGCGGCCGGCCGCGCGCGACCCGAGAACGGCGAGTTCGGTAGCGGTTTACGCGCCGCCGGGGCGCCGGCGGCGCCCCGGCCGGTCGCGCCCGACCCAAACCCGCCAGACGAGCCCCAGGACGTCCCCGCGGGCGCTGGCGGGGGATCGGCCAGCCGGCGCCAGTCAACCAGCGTGTCCGGCACCTCGCCGAGGAAGCGCGACGGCGGGTTGTAGGCCGGTTGGCCCCAGGCGCTGCGCATCACCGCGCGGGTCAGGTAGAGCCGGATCCGGGCCCGGGTGACACCCACATAGGCGAGCCGACGCTCCTCCTCGAGCTGGGTGGGATCTCCCAGGGTCCGCAGGTGCGGGAAGACGCCGTCCTCGAGACCGGTAAGGAAGACGACGGGGAACTCGAGGCCCTTGGCGCTGTGCAGCGTCATGAGAGTGACCACACCATCGGAACCGTCGTCGGTCGGAACCTGGTCCGCGTCGGCGACGAGCGAGACCTGCTCGAGGAACTCCGCAAGCGTACCCTCGGGCAGCCGCCGGGCGAACTCCTGGACCACTCCGACCAGTTCCTGCAGGTTCTCCACCCGGCCCTGGGACTCGACGGTGTCCTCGGCGAGGAGTTCCGACAGGTAGCCGGTGCGTTCAAGCACCCCCTCGACCACGGCCACCGGGTTGTCGGCCGCTACGGCGCGTAGCTCGGCGAGCAGCGCGGTGAACTCGCGCACCGCCTTCGCCGAGCGCGCGGCGATCCCCGGCACCTCGTCGACACGCTCCAGTGCCTGCGCGAACCCGATCCGCTCGACATCAGCGAAGCCCGCCAGGGCCGCCTCGGCCCGCTCGCCGATCCCGCGCCGGGGCACGTTCAGGATGCGACGCAGGTTCACCGTGTCGCTAGGATTGGCGAGGACCCGCAGGTAGGCAAGGAGATCACGGATCTCCTTGCGCTCGTAGAACCGCACCCCGCCGACCACCCGGTAGGGCAGCCCGACCCGGACGAAGATCTCCTCGAACACCCGGCTCTGGGCGTTGGTCCGGTAGAACACCGCGACGTCGGCGGGCCGCGCGAGCTTCGCGTCCGAGAGCCGGTCGACCTCCTCGGCGACAAAGGCCGCCTCGTCGTGCTCGTTGTCGGCGGCGAATCCGACGATCTTCTCACCGTCACCGGCGTCCGACCACAGTCGCTTGGCCTTGCGCTGGTTGTTACGCGCGATCATCGCGTTCGCGGCGGAGAGGATGGTCTGGGTGGAGCGGTAGTTCTGTTCCAGCAGGATCACTGCGGCGTTCGGGAAATCCTCCTCGAACTCCACGATGTTGCGGATGTTCGCCCCACGGAAGGCGTAGATCGACTGGTCCGCGTCGCCAACCACGCACAGCTCCGCCGGTGGGACGGCGCCCGAGGCCCAGGTACCCGGCCCGGCTGCCGGCTCGGCCGGCTCCACCGGCGCGGACCCGCCACCGAAGTACGCCGGTTGGCCGACGAGTTCACGCACCAGGACGTACTGCGCGTGGTTCGTGTCCTGGTACTCGTCCACGAGCACATGTCGGAATCGGCGCCGGTAGTGCTCGGCGACGTCGGGGAACGACTGGAGGAGGTTCACCGTCATCATGATCAGATCGTCGAAATCAAGGGCGTTGGCCTGAGCCAGCCGCTGCTGATAAGCGGCGTAGACCTCGGCGACGGTCCGCTCGAGGTGGTTCGTGGCCCGGTCCCGTGCGGCCTCCCAGTCGATCAGTTCGTTCTTCAGGTTGCTGATCTGCGCCGCCAGACCTCGGGCGGGATGCCGTTTGGGATCAAGATCAAGGTCACGGGTGACCAGAGTGATCAAACGCTGCGCGTCGGCGGCGTCGTAGATGGAGAAGGTCGAGCCGAACCCGAGACGCTTCGCCTCGGACCTCAGGATGCGCACGCAGGCCGAGTGGAAGGTGCTCACCCACATCGCCCGCGCCCGGGGACCGACCAGCGCCGAGACCCGTTCGCGCATCTCGTTGGCAGCCTTGTTGGTGAACGTGATCGCCAGCATCTCCCCCGGCCGGACCCCCCGGGCCGCCAGCAGGTACGCGATACGGTGGGTCAGCACCCGCGTCTTGCCGGACCCCGCGCCCGCGACGACGAGCAGGGGTGCCCCGATGTGCACCACCGCCGCCCGCTGCTGCAGGTTGAGCCCGTCGAGCAGGCCCTCGGCATCCAGGCGTGGCGAGGAGAAGCCACCGGGCTCGTCCCCGCCCACCGGCGGCGCCAGCACCGCCGGGCCGAACAGGTCGTAGGGCACGTGCGCACCGCCGTGGACATCCGTCCCGACCGACCCGGCGATGCCGGATCCGCCGCCGTGGGAATCGCCGAAAAAGCCGCTCATGGGACTCCGATCGTACGTTCGACGTCGGGCAGGTCGGACCGCGGCATGCCCGGATCGCACCCAACGGCCCGGTCCGCGGTGTGGTCCGCGAGATGCACCGACGGCCCCACCCGGCCGCGGTCCTCGCGCGTCCATGCCACCGCATGACCATCACACGTCCACGCCCAGTGGTCGTCGACCCGCGTGCTGACCAGCCTATTGTCCGTCGTTCCCGCCCCGCCCCGCGCGCGAGGGCGGGTCGTCGATGGCCGTGGTCCGCGTCAACGCCCGGCCCACCGGCGGTCAGGCGGCCCCGCGGCCAAGCGGCCACGCCACGTGGCCACGCGGCCACGTAGTCGCGTAGTCGCGTAGTCGCGTAGTCACGCGGTACTCGACGCGCTCGGCGGGATGGCCGCGAGCGCCTTCACCCTGCTGGCCACCCCCGGGTCGATGTTGCCACCCGACAGGATTGCCACCGTCGGGCCCTGCGCGAGATCACTTCGACGCAACAAGGCCGCGACCCCCGCGGCGCCGGCCGGTTCCACCTGGTGGCCGGCCCGGTGCAGCAACACCATCGCCTCCCAGAACGCCGCCTCATCGACCGTGACGATCTCGTCCACCAGGCGTGCGGCAAGGGCGAAGGTCAGGACCCCCGGAGCGTTCACCGCCATACCGTCGGCGATCGTGGTCGACGCCGGGACCACCCGTGACGAACGTGGCGCCGTCGGCTGTTCGGACGTCCGGCTGCCCGGAATCGTCCCGACTCCCCGCAGTGTTCCGGCACCGGGCGTCGTTCCGGCACCGGGCGTCGCAGCCCCACCGGGGGGCACCGTGAGCCGCCGGCCAGCCCGCAGCGACGCGGCAAACGCCGACGACAGCACGGACTGCACTCCGACCACTCGCACATCGGGGCGCCGGGACCGCACCGCCGCGGCCAGCCCGCCGATCAGCCCTCCGCCGCCCACCCCGACCAGAACGGTGCCGAGATCGGGCACCTGATCGAGCAACTCCAAGCCGATCGTGCCCTGCCCGGCCACTACCGTCGGGTCATCGAACGGGTGGACCAGCAGCCGGTCTCCCCGGGCGGCGAAGGTGGCGGCCGCAGCGAGCGCCGCTTCCACCCCCCCGGGTATCTTCTCGACCCGGGCGCCCCACCGGCGCGTCCGCGCCACTTTGACCGGATTGGCCCCTACCGGCACGAAGATGGTCGCCTCGACGCCGAAGGCCGCGGCCGCGAAGGCCACTCCCTGGGCGTGGTTACCGGCACTGGCCGCCACCACCCCCCGGGCCCGCGTCGCCGGATCCGCGGTGGCCACCCGGTGGTAGGCGCCCCGAAGCTTGAACGAACCGGTGTGCTGCTCGTGCTCACACTTGAGCCAGACGGGCGCACCGACCGCCGCCGACAGGCCGAGATCCCGCACGACCCTGGTCCGTCGTGCCACCCCGGCAAGGACGCGGGCCGCGGCGCGGATGTCCGACGCCCAGAGTTCGGCGTCCGGGGCTACCGATCGGTCGTCTGCGGCTGCTGCGGTCATGGAGCATCTCCCGGCGGCTGAGCGGCCACCTCACCATGACCGCGGCAATAAAAAAGCCCCCCGCCAGGACAAGGCGGAAGGGCGAGGCGCGGACCCGATGATCGGTCGCGCGCCTAGGTAATGGCCATCTCGTGCGGGGTCACATCATCCAGGGTGCTCCGGTCCCGCCCAGACGTCAAACGTGCCCGTCGGCGGGGGTCGTCCGACGGGCACGCGCTCCGATCCGGGATCGTCACTCCCACTCGATCGTGCCGGGAGGCTTGGAGGTGATGTCGTACACCACCCGGTTAACCTGCGGCACCTCGTTGACCACCCGGTTCGAGATGCGTTCCAGCAGGCCGTAGGGCAGCCGGGCCCAGTCGGCGGTCATCGCGTCCTCGCTGGTGACCGCGCGCAGGACGATCGGGAAGCCGTACGTACGCTCGTCACCCTGGACGCCCACCGACCGCACGTCGGCGAGCAGCACCGCGAAGACCTGCCAGATCTCGCGGTCCAGGCCGGCCTTGCGAATCTCCTCCCGGATCACCGCGTCGGCCGCCCGCACCACGTCGAGCCGCTCGGGCGTGACCTCGCCGATGATGCGGACGGCGAGGCCCGGGCCCGGGAACGGCTGGCGCCAGACGATCTCCTCGGGCAGCCCCAGCTCCTCGCCGAGCCGACGGACCTCGTCCTTGAACAGGGTCCGAAGCGGCTCGACCAGATCGAACCGCAGGTCCTCGGGCAGTCCACCGACGTTGTGATGCGACTTGATCTTCGCGGCCGTCGGCGAGCCGGATTCGATCACGTCGGGATACAATGTCCCCTGCACGAGAAAGTCGATCGTCGCGCCCTCCGCCTCCGCCCGGACCTCCAGTTCGCGGGCGGACTCCTCGAAAACCCGGATGAACTCACGACCGATGATCTTCCTCTTCCGCTCCGGGTCGGTCACTCCGGACAGCGCGGCGGAGAACCGGTCGGCCGCCTTGACATGGACCAGATCCACGCCGGTAGTCGCGACGAAATCGCGTTCGACCTGTTCCGCCTCGCCGGCCCGCAGCAAACCATGATCGACGAAGACGCAGGTGAGCGCGTCTCCCACCGCCCGGTGCACGAGCGCGGCAGCGACCGCGGAGTCCACCCCGCCGGACAGACCGCAGATCAACCGTCCGGTCCCGACCTGGGCCCGGACGGCCGCGACAGCCTCGTCGACAATGTTGATCATCGTCCAGGTGGGCCGGCAGCCCGCACCCACGAGCAGGAAGTGCCGCAGCACGTCCATGCCTCGCTCGCTGTGGACCACCTCCGGGTGGAACTGCACGCCATAGAGACGACGCGCGGGGTCCTCGAAGGCGGCGACCGGGGCCGACGGCGTGGAAGCCGTTACCCGGAAGCCGGGCGGCGCGGCGGTCACCGAGTCGCCGTGCGACATCCAGACCTGCTGGACAACGGGCAGACCGTCGAAGAGAACCCCGGGATCCGACACCGACAGACGAGTTGCTCCGTACTCGGCGGTTCCCGTGCGCGCGACGGCGCCGTCAAGCGCCTGAGCCATGACCTGATGGCCATAGCAGATACCGAGAATAGGCACTCCGGTAGCGAACAACGCAGGATCGACCCGGGGCGCGCCAGGCGAGTAGACGGACTTCGGGCCGCCAGAAAGGATCAGTGCGGACGGACGCCGGGCGAGGATCTCGTCCACCGACATATCCCACGGGACGATCTCCGAATACACATGACATTCGCGTATGCGCCGGGCGATCAGTTGGGCATACTGAGCACCGAAATCGATCACCAGCACGGTGTCATAGCCCGCAGGCCCCACCGCGGACGGGCCGCTGGGGCCGTCCGCCGGGGACCGCGGAACATCCCGAACCGCGCCGGTATCCGTCGGCTCCGCACCACGGCCAGCACTGCTACGCTGCAACTCGCTCACCCCGCAAGCCTACGGACACGGCGACCCCACCGGTCCGTCCAGGCGCCCAACCATCTCCCACGGCCTTCACCGGAACAGACGAAGCGCACCGGGCACCGCCGCGAAGGCGGTAAGGGCTCATGTAGGAGATGTCTAGGATGCCGAGTTTGCGCCTTCAGCCCGGTTCACTCACCCCGACAAGCGCTTCGATCATCAGTGACGCCCGATGTCGGGCTTCCCCGGCGGTTACGGTAGTGGTGACTCCGCGCGCAGTAGCGACAACTGACGTGCGGCCACCAAGGCGCTTACGGTAGGCGCCTTTCGGATGCCGACTTCGTACCGCTATGGTGCCTGACAAGGGACATCCGGGCCCGATACCGAGCCATCCTGGTACGACCTGTTCCGGGAGGCTGGCGGAGAGGTTGCGAAGGTACGTGCGCAGACAACCGATGGCCAGCAGCACGGGCATCGCCGCAGACTCGGAGCCGACAGTGGCGCCGGGTTCGCCCGTGGACGCCGAAGACGGCGGGCAGCGCGATGGTCGATCCGCCGCGCCACCGAACCCAGCCGGGTCGGGACTGGCGCGCCTTCGTCGCGCCGCCGCCAACCCCACCAACTGGCGGGTACGCACCAAGCTGATCGCGATTCTGGCCGTGCCTGTCATCGCGATCCTCGCCTACTCGTCCATCGAGGCGGGTACGGTGCTGACGAGCACGCGGGACGTCAACCGGGTGTCCGATCTGACCGAGATCAGCCGCTCCGCGGCCGGGCTGGTCCACGCCCTGCAGGCCGAGCGCACCTACAGCACCGGATTCGTCGCCAGCGGTCCCGTCGGCGCCCGGGACGGGAGCACGATTCCAACCCGCCGGGCGGCGGTCGATGAAGCCTACAGGGCGTACAAGTCAGCTGCGAACGAGCGGCGAGGGTCCTTCGGCAGCGAGGTACGCCGCGCTCTCGACGACGTCAGCAGCCGGATGGACACGCTGCCCGCCAAGCGGCAGACGATCGAAAGGCTGATCGACAGGAAGGCGGTCGAGACCGCCTTTCAGCCGATCATTGACTCACTGGTCAACCTGATCCGGCTGATCCCACAGGGAAATGACGACCAGGAGCTCAACGCCGGGGTCAACACGGCCTACTTCCTGATGTCCGGGACGGAACTTCTCGCCGAGGAGCAGACACTCATCCACGGCCTGTTTACCCGCAACGGGAACCAGGTCTTCACGGCAGACGACTATCGCGAGTTCCTGTCGGCCGAGACCCAGCGGGGCCGCCAGCGCAACGATCTCGAGAACGCCGCTCTACCGAACCAGCTCGCGGTCTACGAACCGACGATCGACACCGAGACCAACGGGGACATCCGCAACACCCAGAATTACGTCGAAGAAATTCTGAACGCGCCCATCGGTCAGCCGCTGACCGCGCTGGAAGCCGAGAAATGGGACCAGGCGACCCAGCGAACCATCGACACCGGCACGGAAGCCGTTGACAAGCTCCTGGGCCTCGTCGACGCCCGCGCGGGCACCCTGCGGGGCAACATCCAGCGCCACGCGCTGCTGTCCGGTCTGCTGATCCTGCTCATCCTGGCCCTCGCCCTGCTCGCCGCACTGATCGTCGCGCGATCGCTGGTCCGCCCCCTGCTGGCGCTGCGGACTGCCGCGCTGGACGTCGCCGACCATCGGCTTCCCGAGGCCGTCCGTCGGTTGCGCGATTCCACCGAGCTGGACATCGACGACTCGATCGAACCGGTCGGTATCGACACCGACGAGGAGGTCGGCGAAGTCGCGCGGGCTTTCGACGAGGTTCACCGGGAGGCGATCCGGCTGGCCTCCGAACAGGCGTCGCTGCGGAACAACGTCAACGCGATGTTCGTGAACCTCTCCCGGCGCAGTCAGGGACTGGTCGAACGGCAGCTGCGTCTCATCGACGAGCTGGAGAACCGCGAGCAGGATCCGGACCAGTTGTCCAACCTGTTCAAGCTGGATCACCTCGCCACTCGTATGCGGCGGAACAACGAAAGCCTGCTCGTCCTCGCCGGCACGGACACCGCTCGGCGCTGGACACACCCCGTCCCACTGAACGAGGTCGTACTGGCGGCCATCTCCGAGGTGGAGCAGTACACCCGCGTCAAGCAGACCTCGGCCGCCGCGGTGTCCATCGCCGGCAACGGTGTCAGCGACGTCGTCCATCTGGTCGCCGAGCTCCTCGAGAACGCCACCTCGTACTCGCCGCCGGCCACCAGCGTCCTCGTCACCAGCCGCTCGCTCGGTCCGGGGGCCGGGGCGATGATCGAGATCGAGGACCAGGGCATCGGCATGCCGGCCAAGGAACTCGAACGGGTCAACGACCGACTGGCGAACCCGCCGGTGGTCGACGTGTCGGTGTCACGGACCATGGGCCTGTTCGCGGTCGGTCGGCTGGCCAGCCGCCACGGCATTCACGTCCAGCTGCGTGAGTCCGCCTCCGGAGGTATCACCGCTGTCGTCCGGCTGCCTGCCAAGCTGGTGACCGGAGACGGCGGGGCCGGCACGGGACCGGCCCGGCCCGCCGCGCCGGCGTTGGGAACCCGCGTCGGCGACTCGCCGGCCATCCCCGGTTCCCCGACCGGACCGCGTGCCCCGCAGCGGCCGGAACGCACCGGCTCGGGAACTCCCGAACCGGTGGACGGCAGGGTCGCGTCGACGAACGGCACCGGGGCCAACGGGCACCGGACCGCGAGTGAATCCGACGGACCAGAAAGCCTCTTCGACGACTCCAGCGGGCCCCGGCGGTTCCCCAGCACCGGGCCGTTCCCTCTCACCGGGCCGCTGGCCGCCGCTCAGCTCGGATCCGACCGGACGGGTTCGCCGCCCACCGCGGATGATCGCGACTTCGGGCCGGACGACTTCGCTCCCGGCCTCGACGGCGGCACCGAGCGCGACAGCGAGACGGATGGCATCAGCGCCGCTCCGCCGACCCTGCCGCACGATCTACTCGGGCGGGGAGGAAACGACGAGGACCACCCGGTCCCGGGAGCCCGGGAGCGGCCCGGCTCCAGTGGGCAGGACGATCCCCGTGACCCACGGCAGCTCGACGACCGGGGGCTCGACCTCGATGCCCTTCGCGGCCGCGGCCGCACCGCTCCCGGTGGCCGGCTCGAACCGCCCCCCGACGTCGTACCGGACACCCAGACCATCGACCGGCGCGGATTCGGACGACGGGACGATCCGGTCACGGACGAGACGAGACCGGTGTCGTTCGGGGACAACCGCTGGGGGACCAAACCACGTTCCGGCGGCGCCACCGGGCCCGGTCGGACCGGGCAGCCCGACACCACCCCGACACCGCCCACCCCGACACCGCCCGGCCCGACACCGCCCGGCCCGACACCGCCCGGCCCGACACCGCCCGGCCCGACACCGCCCGGCCCGACACCGCCCGGCCAGAGCCGGCCCGATGCCGGTGAGCGGCCCCGGTCGGCCGAGGAGCCGCCCCCCGGGGCCGGCAGCGTGTTCGCCCGCTCCGAGAACCGGCCCGTTCCGCAGGAACGATCGGAGTCCACGGAGTCCACGGAGTCCACCGGTCCCCGCGACCGGCTGGCGTCGGCGCTCGCGTCCCGGCGGTTGCGCGACACCGGGACGACAGAGGCGGTCTCCGGCGAGGACACCGGCGAACAGACCACGGCAGACCGGGACACCGACGACATCGAGACGTCGCCGATCTTCGACTCCGTGTCGGCGTGGTTCCAGCGACGTTCTCCGTCCGATCGGGCGCCCGCCCAGCATTCGACGGCGGCCGCGGCGGCCCGCCCCACCGGGCCGGGTGCCGGTGGGGCGGCGCCACCGCCCCGTTCCCCGGTCCGTCCGGGGCTCGGTGGGGCCTTCGGGCAACGCGGCCCCGCCCGCTCCGGAGTCGATCCGCTCACGGCTACCCGGACACCGGCACGGGAGGAGCCCGCGACGGACGCGCCGTCAGCGGCTCCGCCCGTCCCGGCCTTCGCGGCCCAGCATCAGACGGCCCCACACCATCAACCAGCAGGGCAATACCAGCCAGCACAGCACCAGGCAACGCCCCAGCAGCCCCCGTCCCGGGAGAACTGGACATCTCCCGGGGACGCCGGCTGGCAGGCGGCCGAGTTGTTGCGTCAGCCGAGCACAGGCGGCGTGACGCGGTCGGGCCTACCGGTGCGAGTTCCCATGACCCATCTCGTGCCCGGCAGCGCCGAACCCGCGCCCCGCCGGCGTCCCACCGACACCTCGGCCAGATCTCCTGAGGCTGTAGGAGGCCGGCTTGCCAGCTTCTACCAGGGCGTACGGCAGGGACGTGATGTCGGAGTCGACACCGCGAGGAATCCTCGACGTGACGCGCAGGAGGAACGGTGACACCCGTGAGTTCTGAAGCCCAGAACCTCAATTGGTTGATCAACAATTTTGTCGATCGCGTCCCGGGTGTCGCCCACACCGTTGTGGTGTCCGCAGACGGCCTGCTACTCGCCGTCTCCGACGGTTTCCCCCGGGATCGCGCCGACCAGCTCGCCGCGGTGGCCTCGGGACTGGTGAGCCTGACCCAGGGCGCCGCCCGCGTCTTCGAGGCGGGCGGCGTCACCCAGACGGTCGTGGAGATGGAGCACGGCTTTCTCTTCATCATGGCAATCAGTGACGGCGCGAGCATGGCAGTGCTCGCGGCACCGTCCTGCGACATCGGTCTGGTCGGCTATGAGATGGCACTGCTGGTCAGCCGGGCGAAGGACGTCCTGACCCCGGCGTTGCGCGCCGAACTGCAGGGAACCCTTCCGCGGTGACCGGACGGCAACACAGGGAGTCAGGGTGAGTATCGATCCCGAGGGCACGCCCGGGCCGGTCGTCCGTCCGTATGCGATGACCGGTGGGCGCACTCGGTCGCGCTATGAACTCGCCATCGAGGCACTCGTCTTCACGACGCCTCTCGGCGAGGAACGAGCGATCGGCCTCAACCTGGAGCAACAGACCATCGCCGCCATGTGCCGGCAGGTGCGATCCATCGCGGAGATCGCAGCCGGCCTCCGGGTGCCCCTCGGGGTGGCCCGCGTGCTGGTAGGCGATATGGCGGACGAAGGCTTCGTCCGCGTCCACCAGCAGCCTGACCGCGACGAGGCACCGGATCTCGCGTTGCTCGAAAGGGTTCTCAGTGGCCTTCGAAAGCTCTGACAACAGGCGGGTCAACTCCGCCGTCGCCACGACCTCGGTGAAGATCGTGGTAGCGGGCGGATTCGGCGCCGGGAAAACCACATTCGTGGGTTCGGTGTCCGAGATCGTCCCGCTGCGCACCGAGGCCGTCATGACCGAGGCGGGAGCCCACATCGACGACCTCACCCACCTGATGGACAAGACCACCACCACGGTCGCCATGGACTTCGGCCGAGTCTCGCTGGACGAAGATCTGATCCTGTATCTGTTCGGCACCCCCGGGCAGTACCGCTTCTGGTTCATGTGGGACGATATCGTGCGGGGAGCCATCGGTGCGATCGTGCTCGCCGACACCCGCCGACTGGCCGATTGCTTCGCCGCGGTCGACTACTTCGAGCAGCGGCAGTTGCCCTTCGTGATTGGCGTCAACTGCTTCGACGGGATCCTGCGGCACTCGATCGAGGACGTCCGGGAAGCACTGCAGGTCAGCCCGGCCGTTCCCGTCATCACCTGCGACGCCCGCAACCGCGACTCCACCAAGAGCGCGCTGATCGCGGTGGTCGAGCACACGATGTCGCGGGCGACCGCAGGGACCTGAGGTGATCCGCCCCGGGGCGGCCGGTGCCAGTCGCCCCGGGCAAGCGAGCCGACCCGAGCTCAGACGGGCGGGGGAAGCTTGCGGAGTTCGGCATCCAGCGGGACCTTGGTATTACCCGTATTGTTGACAATCTTGAGGTCGAAATCGTTCGCCTGCTGGTTCTGGTTCCACTGACCACCGACGAGGGCGATACGAGCCACGTTCTTCGGGACGTTGGGCTGAGCTCCGAACGCCACGGGTCCGACGATGGTCTGGGCGTCGACGTCGCGGATGGCCGTGGCGACGGCTTCTCGGTTGTCGAGGGAGTCGACGTTGCTCAGCGCCTTGACGGCGATCTCGAACAGGGCGTACGAGAATCCAAGGATCTGGGTCCACCCTTGGCCGCGGGCGCTGGTGAAGTCGTTGGCCAGCTCCAGGGACGTCTTGTTCGTCAGCGAGCTGCGGAAGGGATGCGCCGGTGACCACGCCACCTCGGTGGTAAGACCGTCACCACCGGTACCGAGGCCACGCACATCCTCCTGGAAGTAGATCGCCTTGGAGATCGTCAGGGCGTTCGGCGAGTAACCGAAGGTCCTGGTCTCCTTCCGGAAGGTGGCGAAGTCCGCGGCCCGGGACACGCCGACGACGGCCTGCACCCCGTTCTTCTCGAATTCATCGATATAGGTCTTGAATGAGGGCGCCCCGCTTGCGTAGCCGGCTGACATCGGCGACGTCAGCCGGAGATTGTTGTAATTGCGGATGGTGGGAATTCCGAAGTCCGGGTTGGCGAACGCGCGGCCGTCGTCGTCGTCCGGATACATGAGCCCCACCTTGGTGATCCCGAGCTGGCTCCACATCGCGACGTAGGTCGCCACCAGGTCCTCCATGCCCCAGAAAAAGTGGTAGGTCCAGCGGAAGGGCATGTCGACGTTGCCGCCCCGGCCATTCCACCAGGCCTGCCACGGGGCGATTGTGGAGATACAGGGAACCTGGTTGATCTCGCACTGGTCCGCGACGGGAACGGCAGTGTCGGAGGTGCCACCGACCAGCACGATGTCGACCTTGTCCTTGAAGATCAGGTCGGTTGTCGCAATCCCGGCGCCATGGCGGTCCGACTCGGAGTCCCGGACGAAGATCTCGACGGGATAGGTGCGGTTCCCCACCTTCACGCCATCGGCCAAGATCGTGCGCATCGTCTGCACCACATACGAGTCGACCACGCTGTGGCTGCGGAACGCCCCCGTCCGGGACGTCACATAGCCGAGACGTACCTTGCGCGCCGCGCTGGCCGAGGAGGATGAGCCCCCACACGCGGCCAACAGCCCGGCGGCCGGTGCCGCGACCGCCGCGGTCCCGGCCCAGCGAAGCAGACCACGCCGGTTAACGGTCCGTCGGCCGCTCTCCCGGGGAACGGGGACGCCCCCGTCCGCACCGCCAGCCACATCCGTCCTGCCAGCGGCGGCACACCGTCCGCCACCCTCACCACGGTCAGACCTGAGCATGGCACCTGATCCTGCCCCATGCCATCCTGAATCCGACAACGGGGGTCGGAACTCGGCAGATCCCGGGCTACCAGAGGCGCCTTAGATCCGACATATCGGTGTTTCACTTACCGTCAGCGTGGGGATGGATCTCCTCAGTTCACCCCGCAGTATCGGTGCGGTGCGCTGCCACTCGCGGTGAGTTCCAGCGTGCCCTGCGCCTTGTCGCGGATTCCGGCCCCGGGCTTGGCGATGTGCACCCCCGAAAGATCCTTCAGTGGCCCGCTGGTGAACTTCACGTTGCCGATCACATTCCCGCCGTCGTTACCGGCCACCGGCGTGATCGTGTACTGACCGGCGGTGCCGTCCCAGCTGTAGGCACCGGCGGTCCGTTCGACCACGAGCACACCGACGACATTGTCGGACAGCTTCAGGGGATTCGTCCCGGTAACCAGCCGGCATTCCCAACTGCCATCAATCATCGCCTTGCCATTGATCGCGTCCGGGCTGGTCGTGGTGGGCGTCGGCGAGCCACTGGGGGGAGCCGGCGAAACCGACGGCGCGCTCTTGCCGCCGCCATCGCCGCGCAGGAGTGCATAGCCGCCGACCGCGAGCAACGCGAGGACCAACGCAACGGCCAAAGGACCGATCCAATCCTGACGAAGCCAGGCGAGGCGATCCTCGCCGGAGAAGTCCTCGCCCTCCGGCTCATCCCGGGCATCCCCCTGTTCCCGCAGCCCCACCGCGCGGGCATCACGTCCGTAGGCCCGCCGCCCGGGCCCGGAATGGCCGCCGACCCCGGCGCCCTCCTCATGCCGGCCAGCATGTCCACGGCTCCTGGCGCCGGTTCCGCCCGCGCGACCGGCCCGGTCCGCGGTGCCACGCCGGCGCTCGCCGGCGCTCGCCGCACCCCCCTCACCCGATCGCGTCGATCCTGATGACCGGATGGGCTGGGGAGCCGAGACCGGTTGGAGACTGTTGGTGTCGGTCACCGGATTCGGGGTGCGGCGGCGGTCGGCAGGCACACTGCGACCACTCGGTTTGCGCACCGACCGGGAGGGCTGCCAGCCGCTGTCGTCATCCGGCGCGGCGCCGGCACCTCTGGCCTTTCCCGATCCCCGCCGGGGCACCAGGGACGTCCTCTCCGAGGGAGACTCGGGTCGGCGCCCCACCGGCGACAACGGAGTTCCGACCAGGCCACGCGCACCGGTCCCGGCCGGCAACGCGGAGGCGTCTGGCCGGTACAGCGGACGAGCGGTCGTCATCGTCTCCTCGACCCGAGGTACAGCCAGGTCGCCGGGCCGGCCGCTGGCCCGCGACGCATCGGCGTCGACCTCGGCAGCCGCCCGCCGCTCCGGGGCCGCGAGCGCCCGGCCGCGGGCCGGAGCGGACGGCCCGTTCTGGCCGGACAGCCGGTCGGTCGGACCGGCCAACGAGTCCCTCGGTCCAGACACCCGATTCGCCGGCACCCGCCAGTCGCTCCCCGTCGCAGCCTCCACCGGCGATCGTCGCCGGGCCACCGGGAGCGGTCCGGAGAGCGGGTCCTGGCGGCCGGGGACCAGTCCGGCGATCCCGTTGGGCCCGTTGGGCGGGAGAGAACGGACGGCATCTCCGGTGCCGGGCAGGGGAGTCCGCCAGCCTGCAAGATCCGCTCCGCCGTCGCGGGGGTCCCGCGGACGATCCTGGCGGGAGCGCAGACGGTCCTGGCGGAAGTGTGGGGGCAGGCCCCCGGTGGCTGGGCCCTGCCGGCCGACGGTGAGGTCGGCGGAGGCGGGGAACGCGCCGTTCCCGCCGGCGGCCTTACCCACGGGAAGGCCGTTGAGGCCCCCGGCGCCGTTGACCCCGGAACCGCCATTGACCCCGGAACCGCCATTGACCCCGGAACCGCCATTGACCCCGGAACCGCCATTGACCCCGGAACCGCCATTGACCCCGGAACCGCCGTTCGGGCCCCTTTTTCCCGGACCCGGGTCCCTGCCGGGACGACTCGACGCCGATCCCGGCAGATAGGCTTCCGCGCCCCCGAATCCGCGGGGCGGAGTTGATGAGGTCGCGCCCGGACCAGCGGATCCGCCGCCACCGGGACGGACCTCGCCGGCCTCCCGGTTCGGGGCGCCCGGGCCCACTGCGGGCGTGCCCACACCGGGCAGTTGAACACGGGGCAGTTGAACACGGGGCAGTTGAACACGGGGCGAGCTGTGCCCGTTCCAGGGATCCGTCGAGGAGTATGCGGTTTGGGGCCCGGCATCAGACGGCGGCGCGGCGGCGGTCACGCCAAAGCTCTCGGGCACCACCGGGAAGGCCGGGCCGGTGACCCGGCTCGGGGTGCCCGACTGGCCCGGAACTCCCCTGAGGTCCGCCGGCGACGTGGGAACGGCCCGGGACGGCAGCGCGGGAACCGGTCGGGCGGAGATCGGAAACCCACCGGTGAACGGGTCCGCGGAAGCCCCACCCCCCGGTCTCGCCCCGGAGGTGGTTCCCGCCGCCCCGCCGGCCCGTGGGGAACGGCCCATGTGCACCGGTCCCGACGGCGGACCGGTTGGGACCGGGTAGGTCTCCTGACCGGGTCCGCCCACCTGCGGGTCGGACGGCGTCGTAGCCGTCCTGGACGCCGCGGACGGTGGCGGGGAGGCCGAGGGGAGGTAGGACGTCGGCCGGGACGCAGCCGGCGGCGGACCGGCGGAAACCCGAGGACCCCTGGGAACAGGAGGAGCAGGAGAAGCCACCGGAGCGGCGGATGACACCGCCGGGGTGGACGGGCCCGCGGGAGCGGGGGGGGTCACCGAGATGCCCGGCGGGCGTCCACCGGCGGGTCCCGGCGCCGGACCGTCCCAGGTGGTGGTCACGTCGAAGGGATCGGCGGGACGCGCACCGCCGCCTGCCGGCGGCATGGCTGGTCGCGGTCCCGGCGCCGGCTCACGCCGGGACCGGGGGTTCGGATCCCAGGATGTGGGCGCGGGCTCACGGGAGACAGGACGGGCTGCCTGCTCGCCCACCCGCTCCACCGCGAAGAAATCGTCGTCACGACGGGGGGCAGCCGGGCGCCCCGTGGCACCGTTGCGGTCGGTGTCATAGGTCGTCACAGAACTATCACCCGCCTCCGGGTGCGGGCGCCGGGCGTCGGCGACGTTATCCCAGCTTCAGGCATCATGGCCGCTGAACCGCTGTATTTGATCATAGGGCGGCATCTCCTGCCCCCCCTGGTCAGCACGATGCGGGCAGTCATCGTGTGGACGTGCGTCGGGTAAATGTGTGATCTGGTCACGCCGCCGGGTCCCCCGCCCAGCCGGACGAATGCACGTGGAGCAGCCTCGCTCCGGCAGGGGCGGTCTCGGGATGTGTCCCGGAGAATCGCACCGCCATGACCGCCCACCGATGCGCGAAGGACGTCCTATCACATCACCGACGAAAAAGCAATAGCACTCTCGTCCGTCGTCCCGTAGCTCATCCAGGCATCTGACAATAGTTCTATCAGCCCACTGTACACTGGTAATCGTCATCGCTTGTCACGGCAGGCGGCATAGATCTCCCGCACGATGCGCTGCGACGACTCGGACTGGACGTTGTCACTGAACCGCTGGTACTCCTCCTGGGTGTAGCCGGCTTCCAACTTCTCCAGCGTGCAGGTGCAATAGCCTTCGTTACCGTTGCTGACGTCGAGGCACGAGCTGAGATATGCCTGACGGACCTCCGGGGAGTAACGGCCCTTCTCCGCCGCGGCCGGGCCGGCCGCGGTCCCGGAGTCCGATCCACCGCCGCCGAGGGCGAGGAATCCGATGACGCCGAGCCCGAGGCAGACGAGAACGACGGCGGCGCCGATCAGCAACGGCGGACGGTCGCGCACGTGCTGGACGAACGCGGTGACCCGTGCCGGCAGCCCGCCGGCCTCGTCGCGCCGGGCCGTCGCCCCGCGCCGGGCCGTCGCCCCGCGCCGAGCCGTCGATTCACGCCGAGCCGTCGATTCACGCCGGGAGATGGGCCCGGACGGTGCCCATCCACTGTCGTGCTCGTCGAACGACCCGGCGTACGGCCCCGGCTCGTCGTCCGGATCGTCGTCCCACCGCGATGTGCCGTCCGCCGCACCGCCGGCGGACGGGGCGTACGTCGCCGCCAAGCCCCCGACACGCCGGATCTCGCCGGTCGAGTCGCCGTCGCCCCAGGTCGTCTGCGCCGCGGCCGGCCCGGCGGACGCAGCCACCGGATCGACGGGATCCGCCGCACCCGCGCGGCGGGCCGGACCGGTCAGATCGCCCCGCTCCGACGGCCCGTGCGGTGCAATGACGTCCGCGGCCGGTTCCCCCCACCGGCCGCGCTGGCCGGTGGGGCCGTAGGGTGCCAGCCCCCGCGCGTCCGGCTCTGACGGCGTGGCCACCACCCCGCCCATGGTGCGGGGTGGATCGGTGAGCGCCCCGCCCCAACTCGGCGGTGCCGGAGCCGCTTCCACGGCACCGGGTCCGGCACCGGGTCCGGCACCGGGCGACGAGCCGGCAGCACCGGGCCGCCCACCAAACGAACCGCCCTGCGCTCCTACCTCGGACCCGACCCGACCGGACCCGGGCTCCCCGGCCGGACCGGCACCGAAGGCGGGCCCACCGGGATGGTTGCCGAATCGCGCCCAGGCCGACGAACCAGCCGGCGGCGCTGCCGATGACGGCTGCCAGGTCTGGGCAGCCTCGTCCCAGACGTAGGCACCGTCGTCGCTGACCCAACGGCCGTGCTCGTCGAGGCGCATCTGTCGTCCTTCATGCCGGAGACGGACCGCTTCCAGGGTGCCATGTCGGGTAAGAGGCCGGATCGACCGGGTACCGCCGGTGGTGACACACCATGGGCACATCCGTCGAGCTCGCGCATCAGCGAGCGACACCTCACGCGACGGCTACCGCCTCGCGGGACGCCCGACGACCACGCATGACGTGCGTCGTCGGTCACGGACCGGCGGTCACCATGATCTCCGCCTTCTGGAACTCCTTCAAAGTTGCGTATCCCGTCGTCGCCATTGCCGTGCGCAGACCGCCGGCCAGGTTGAGGACACCGGTTCTGGTCGCCGTGCCCGGACCGGTCACGATCTGCGCGAGCGTCCCGGTCGGGGTCACCGGCGACCAGCGTCCCCGCGGCAGGTCGGAGTGCAGCACGTCCATCGGCCAGGCCCCGCCCTGGCCCGGGGCCTCCCGTGCGGCCGCGAGCGCCGCGTCCACCATGACCGCGTCCGCGCCGCAGGCCACCGCCTTCGCGACGTCGCCGCCAGTCCGAAGATCACCATGCACGACGACGTGGACGTAGCGGCCGCCCGACTCGTCGAGATAACGCATGCGCGCACCGGCCGCATCCGCGATCGCGGTGGCAAGCGGCACGCCGACCCCGAGCTCGTCCCGGGTGCGGTCACCGAAGCCGGACCCGACGCCCACGATGACACCGGCCGCCCCGGTGCGCATGAGGTGCAGTGCGGTGGAGAACGACGCGCACCCGCCGACCAGCACCGGGATGTCCAGCTGGCCGATGAACCGTTTGAGGTTGAGCGGCTCGCTGCGGCGGGACTGATGCTCCGCCGAGACCGCCGTACCGTGGATGACGAGCAGATCGATCCCGGCGGCCAGCACGTGCGGGCACAGGGCCTTGACCTTCTGCGGACGCAGCGCCGCGGCCACGACCACCCCCGCGTCCCGAAGCTCGGTGAGACGCTGCGCGATCAGCCCCGGCTGGACCGGCGCGGAGTACAACGCGCGCAGCCGCTCGGTCGCCGCGTCCGGGCCCTGGGCGGCCCCGATCTTGCTGAGCTCGGCGATGTGGTTCTCCGGCTCCTCGTACCGGGTCCACAGCCCCTCGATGTGCAGAACACCGAGACCACCGAGCCGGCCGAGCGCGATCACCGACGCGGGTGAGGTCACCGCGTCGGCCGGAGCGGCCACGAGCGGCAGGTCGAACCGGTAGGCGTCGATCTCCCAGGCGAGCGAGACGTCCGCCGGGTCACGGGTCCGACGGGACGGAATGATGCCGACGGCGTCGAGACCATACGCGATCCGCGCGCTCTTGCCGATGCCGATCTCGACCTCTGCCACTGCTGGCGCCTCCTGATTGGGCCGGCGGGCTCGTGCCGACCGGAAAACTGACGTATCTGCTCCACGACTGACCGAACATCCCGGTGACCATCCGATCGGGTGGCCACCGGCTCGTCCCACCCTGCCGAGGTGACCGCGCCCGAGACACGACGGCCGTCACCGGCCTGGGGACGGCCCGGCGACGGCCTGGTCGGTCGCGCGACGCGATGGCGTCAGCGCGCGGAGTTGTAGTTTGGCGCCTCGACGGTCATCTGGATGTCATGGGGGTGGCTCTCGATCAGCCCCGCCGAGGTAATACGGATCAGCTGCGCCTCGTCCTGCATCCGCCGGATGGTGGGCGAGCCGGTGTAGCCCATCGCCGCCCGCAGACCGCCGACCAGCTGATGGGCCACGGCCGCCAGCGGACCCCGGTAGGGCACCTGGCCCTCGACGCCCTCGGGAACCAGCTTGTCATCGGAGAGCACATCGTCCTGGAAGTACCGATCCTTCGAGTACGACCGCGCGCCGCCGCGGCTACGCATGGCGCCGAGTGAGCCCATACCCCGGTAAGCCTTGTACTGCTTGCCGTTGATGAAGATCAACTCTCCCGGGCTCTCGTCGACACCGGCCAGCAGGCTGCCCAGCATGACCGTGTCGGCGCCGACGGCGATGGCCTTCGCGATGTCACCCGAGTACTGCAGGCCGCCGTCGCCGATCACCGGCACACCGTGCTCCCGGGCGATGCGCGATGCCTCGTAGATGGCCGTGACCTGGGGGACGCCGACGCCGCTCACCACCCGGGTGGTACAGATCGAGCCGGGCCCGACCCCGACCTTGATGGCGTCCGCCCCGGCCGCGATCAGCGCCGCCGCGCCGGCTCCGGTCGCCACGTTGCCACCGATCACGTCGAGCGGCCGACCGTCCACCCCGGTCGGCATGTCGGTCTTGATCCGGCGCACCACGTCGGGCACGGCTCGATGATGCCCGTGCGCGGTGTCCACGACGAGGAAGTCGACCCCGGCGGCGACGAGGACCTGGGCGCGCTTGTAGGCATCCTCCCCCACGCCGACGGCGGCGCCGACCATCAGCCGGCCGTCGGTGTCCTTGGTGGCATGCGGGTACTGCTCCCGCTTGGTGAAGTCCTTGACGGTGATCAGACCGCGCAACCGGTCACGCTCGTCCACGATCGGCAGCTTCTCGACCTTGTGGCGGCGGAGCAGGGCGAGCGCGTCCTCCGGCGAGACGCCCACCGGTGCGGTGATCAGCGGCATCGGAGTCATGACGTCCTGCACTCGACGCGAGTAGTCCCGCTCGAAGCGGATGTCCCGGTTCGTCACGATGCCGACCAGCCTGCCGTCGGATTCCGTCACCGGGACACCCGAGATCCGGTACCGCGCCATGAGGACGTTCGCGTCCTCCAGGGTGGCGCCGGGTCCGCAGGTCACCGGCGCGGTGATCATCCCGGACTCGGAACGCTTCACCATGTCGACCTGCTGCGCCTGTTCGTCGATCGAGAGGTTGCGGTGCAGCACCCCGACCCCGCCCTGGCGCGCCATCGCGATGGCCATGCGGGCCTCGGTCACCGTGTCCATGGCCGACGACACCAACGGCACGGCGAGATCGATGCTCCGCGACAGGCGAGTCGTCGTGTCCGCCTCCGCCGGTACCAGATCGGAGGCGGCCGGAAGCAGCAGCACGTCGTCGAAGGTCAGCCCGAGCATCGCCAGCTTCGGCGGTACCGCGGCGGCCTCGGCCCCCAGCAGGTCGGGACGCGCGCCGACGTGGGTGCCCACCCCGGCCGGCAACGTGAAATCGGTGGCGAGGGGACCGTTCATGGCACCTTCCATTCCGCGTTGACCGAGGCCGCGGACCCAGACCGACGCCGCGGCACGAGCCCGCCCGCCGTCCTGGAGTGACGGGCCGCGCGCAACGGCGAAAAAGTCTACCTACTACCAGAACCGGGTTACCAGAACTGGGCTACCAGAATCGGGCACCGAGCGGCGGCACGGACTCCATCGTAGAGGTCACCGGCACCTATCGGCGGTTCCAGCGTGACCGACATCGCCATGGATGACATCTTCCTATACCACAGCGCCGTCCAACGTGCCTGATCCGGACCCACGCGCCCGGCAGAACAGCGGACCGACCACGACGGACCATGTCCGGAGGGCCGCACATCGGTGCCGAGACTCCGGATCGGGACCACTAAGCAGTCCGGGCAAGCGTAGCGTGGTCGTCGTGAGCGACGAGCCTGTCGACCCCTTCGCGGGCGACCCCGAGGATCCGGCTGCCGAGCTCGCGCGCCTCGACTCCGTTGACGACCTCGACCTGCTCGAACCGCTGTCCTTGCACGAGCGGGAGGAAGTCCTCGCCGAGCTGGGGGACCTCGACGTCTTCCGCACGCTGCTCGAGCCGCGCGGCTACCGCGGCCTTGTCGTCGACTGCGAGGGCTGCGCCGAGCCCCACTTCTTCGACTGGGACCTGCTGGTCGGCAACCTGCGCAACCTTCTCAACGAGGGGCGGACGAGAGTCCACGAGCCGGCGTTCGCGCCGAACCCGTCGTGCTACGTCAGCTGGGAGTACGCTCGCGGCTTCGCCGACGGGATCTACGAGGCGTCCGCCGCCTCGGAGGCGGACTCGCGCTGAGGCGGCCCCGCGTCGCCGCCTGGCCGGACACCCGGCCGGGTAGATCCCGCGTGCCGGGGATGACCCCGGCCGGGGTGGATGCCGCGCGCCGGCAGAGCGCGGCCGGCGGTGGCCACGCTAATTCCCGCTCAGGCCGTGTGACCGGCCGACCACCGGGGTAGGCGTTCGACCGTCAACAGAAGTTCCGCCGGACCTGCGGATCCGGCGCGGTCGGTCGGCCATGACGGAACACGGCGCCGGCCGGGAGTCCCGCGGCCGACTCGGACCCTGATCCGCCTGAGATCCCTGGACATCCAGGGACTTCCCGACCGTGTAACGGCCGGGCGGAACGACCCGTGACGCAGGCTCACCCGGGTGAAATTTCAAGATCATCCAAAGGGTGGCCCAGTACTACGGTGAAGCGGCGGCGCTTGCCGCTCAGGTCGAAAGGGGGCTCAGACCGATGACCGACGTCCGACGACTTCCAGGCCCCGGCGCGGAAAAGTGGGAATGGCAGCTGCACGGGGCGTGCCGTGGTGAGAGCACGGAGCTCTTCTTCCACCCGGAGGGCGAACGGGGGCCGGCCAGAGCCGCCCGTGAGGCCGCGGCCAAGGCGGTCTGCGCCCGCTGCCCGGTCATCCGCGACTGCGGTGAGTACGCGCTGACCGCCCGGGAGCCCTATGGCGTATGGGGCGGGCTGAGCGAGTCCGAACGGGATGCGATCCTCACCGGCCGCTCCCGGCGGGGGGCCGCGAGACGCACCCCGGCCCGCCCCGGACTCGCACCGGCCTGCTGAAGGAGGGCCGCCGGGTGCCGATAGGCGGACGGGTCGGGATATCCGGTCCTGGTCTCCTGGATCACCCACGACGGGTGAGTGACCCGGCAGCGACCCAACGCGCCGACGGCCCAACGCGCCGGAGCCCGGTCGATCCTCTGGGACCGACCGGGCTCCGGACGTACCGGGGCCCGGGGGCCGGGCCGCACCCGGCGGGGCCCCACGACGCCAATCCGGTCAGAAACCCGGGCCCTGCGGGTGGCTGTGCCCGTGGCCGTGGCCGTGGCCGTCCTGGGGAGCGGGCTCCGCCGGCTTCTCGACGACCAGGCCCTCGGTGGTGATGAGCAGAGCCGCGATCGAGGCGGCGTTCGCCACCGCCGACCGGGTGACCTTGACCGGGTCGATGACGCCGGCCGCGATCAGATCGGTGTACTCGCCGGTGGCCGCGTTGTACCCACGACCCGGCTCGAGCTCCTTGACCTTGGAGACGATGACCGCGCCCTCCAGACCAGCGTTGCGCGCGATCCACGACAGCGGGGCGTCGAGCGCGCGGCGCACGATCCGCACCCCGGCGAGCTCGTCCCCGGTGCGACCGAGCCCGTCATCGAGCACGGACGCCACGTGGGTGAGCGCGGAACCGCCGCCGGCGATGATGCCCTCCTCGATGGCCGCGCGGGTAGCCGACACGGCGTCCTCGAGGCGGTGCTTCCTCTCCTTGAGCTCCACCTCGGTGGCGGCGCCGACGCGGATGACCGCGACCCCACCGGCGAGCTTGGCCAACCGCTCCTGCAGCTTCTCGCGGTCCCAGTCGGAGTCGCTGACCTCGATCTCCTGCTTGAGCTGACGCACCCGATCGGCGATCGAGGAGGCCTCGCCAACCCCGTCAACGATGGTGGTGTTGTCCTTGTCCACCACGACCCGCCGGGCCCGGCCCAGGTCGGCCAACGTCACCGCGTCGAGGGAAAGACCGACCTCCGAGGCCACCACCTGGCCGCCGGTGAGCACGGCGATATCCTGCAGCAGTGCCTTGCGGCGGTCCCCAAACCCGGGAGCCTTGACCGCGACGACCTGGAAGGTCTTGCGGATCGAGTTCACCACCAGGGTGGACAGGGCCTCGCCCTCGACCTCCTCGGCGATGATCAGTAGCGGCTTGCGCTCCTGGACGACCTGCTCCAGCACGGGCAGGATCTCGTTCAGCGCCGAGATCTTGCCCGGGTAGAGCAGGACGTAGGCGTCCTCGAGCACGGCCTCCTGGGCCTCGGCGTCCGTGACGAAGTACGGCGAGATGTAGCCCTTGTCGAACTGCATGCCCTCGGTCAGTTCAAGGTCCAGCCCGAGGGTCTGGCTCTCCTCGACCGTGATGACGCCGTCCTTGCCGATCTTGTCGATCGCCTCGGCGATCAGTTCCCCGACCTGCGGGTCCTGAGCGGAGATGGCGGCGACCTGGGCGATGGTCTCCTTCGAGTTGACCTCGATGGCCTGCTTCAGCAGTGCCGCGGAGACGGCCTCGACGGCGGCCTCGATGCCCAGCTTCAGCGTCAGTGGGGCGGCCCCCGCGGTCACCTGCTTGAGACCGAAGCGCACCATCTCCTGGGCTAGCACGGTCGCCGTCGTGGTGCCGTCGCCAGCCACGTCGTTGGTCTTGGTGGCGACTTCCTTCGCGAGCTGGGCGCCCAGGTTCTCGTAGGGGTCCTCCAGCTCGATCTCGCGCGCGATCGTCACCCCGTCATTGGTGATCGTCGCGGCGCCGTAGTGCTTGTCGATGACGACATTGCGACCACGCGGGCCGATCGTCACCTTGACCGCGTTGGCCAGGGCGTTCACCCCGTGCTCGAGCGCGCGGCGGGCGTCCTCGTTGAACGTCAGAATCTTCGGCATACCTGGTTGTCCTCCCGACACCGAATACCGGTGAAAAACAGCAGGAGCGCGCCCCGCCGGCGAGCCCGGCGGAAACCGGGCGGCCGCCAGCGGGACGCGCCCCTTGGTGCTACCGGCGAGCGACCTACTTCTCGATGATCGCGAGGACGTCGCGAGCGGAGAGCACGAGGTACTCCTCGCCCGAGTACTTGACCTCGGTGCCGCCGTACTTGCTGTAAAGCACCACGTCGCCGACCTTGACGTCGAGCGGGACGCGCTTGCCGTCCTCGAACCGACCCGGGCCGACCGCGAGAACGATGCCCTCCTGGGGCTTCTCCTTCGCCGTGTCCGGAATCACGATCCCGGACGCGGTGGTCTGCTCCGCGTCGGAGGGCTGCACGACGATGCGGTCCTCGAGCGGCTTGATAGCAACCTTGGTGGCGGTCGTCACGATCGACCTCCCCCTTCCTGCGCTGGATGAGAGAGCGACCCTGGCGGCCTGCCGTCGCGGGTGAACAGGCGCCTGTTGTCGCTGGCACTCTCACGTGCCGAGTGCCAACTTAGCACCCGCGCCGCAGACGTCAACCAAGACGGTCGGATCTGTCAAGACGGCGGGAATTCGGGTCGTCCCGAGCCGGCCTGGCCAAGGCCCGGCTCTCCTTCGCGACGGCCCGTTCCCGCCGGTCGGCGCCCGGCGCCACGAGGCCCCATGAGCACATGAGCACATGAGCACCCGGGGACATGGGGGGCACCATGAGGACATGATCTGGATGTGGGAGGCCAAGGCGGCGCCCGGCCGGGCGAGCGGCCTGCGGGACTGGGCGATCGATGCGCTCGCGGGGCGGGACGGCGAGGTCTACGTCAGCAGCCAACGGGGCGAGGATCTCGTCGTCATCATGCTACGGACGCCGCCCGATGCGGGCATGTCCGTACAGACCACCGGGGACACCCGCTGTCCGCTGCCGAAGCCACCGGCCGAGCTGGCGAACGGCGATCCGCATACCTGGCAGTTCGAGCAGGTACACCCGCCGCACTGATCGGCCGCGTCCGGCACTGCCGCGTCCGGGCCGTGTCCGGCACCCGGCCAGGGCCGGATCACCCGGAGGCCGAACCACCCATCGGAAAGGGACCGCCAAGCGGAACAGGACTACCCGTCGGACGGGGCCGACTGACCGGGGCACGTCCCGTCCGGTGCGCACGCCATCCCAATGTCCCGCGCGTCGATCTCCCGCCTGGCGGCGTCGCAGGCGGCCGCTCCGTGCGTGGGGTCCACGGCAAGCATGTGGGCAGCGACACGCCGCAACAGATCGATGAAGGTCGCCCGTTCCGCCGCAGTCAGCGGGGAGAGCACGTGCTGATCGACGAGAAGCCGATCCTCCTGGCTGGCCCGGTACAACTGGACCCCGTGCTCCGTCGCGGTGATGATCCGGGCCCGCCGGTCCGCGGGATCGGGGTGCCGCTCAACCAGGCCGGCCCGCTCCAGATCATCGACCAGGCGGACCATCACCGTCCGGTCGATGCCGAACCGACGGGCCACCTCGATCTGGTTGCGCGCCTCACCCTCGACCGCGGCACCGAGAACGTGCAGCCCACGCAGCCCGCCGGGCACCCGGCCGACGGCGGCGGCCGAAGCGGCCGCATAGCCGTACCGCACCTGCCCCAATAGCCAGCCGAGGTCCTTCCCCGGGCCGTCGGGGAGGCTCTCCAGCCCCGGGGGAAGCCCGGCGGCCACCGCCGCGTCGCTCACCCTCACAAGGTACAGGCCCACAGAGGAATAATCTACCGCGATATAAGTGCTTAAGTAGACAATCTACTGTTAAGATGTTCCATGAATCCGATCTTCCCGTCAAAGAAGATCGATCATATTGATGATCGAATAATGATGGAGGGTTCCCCCGATGCCGCACCTGCTGCACGTCGACTCGAGCCTCGCCACCGAGAGCTCGACGTCCCGATCGATCGCCACCATCTTCGCCGAGGCCTGGCGCGAGGCGCACCCAGACGGGATCATCACCTATCGTGATCTGTCTGTCACCCCTCCTCCGCACCTGGACTGGGCGACCGTGTCGGCGAGGTTCACCCCGCCCGAGCAGCTCTCGGCGGAGCAAGCCGAGGCGGTCAAGAAAGGAGAGGAGCTGATCGCCGAGGTGGAGGCGGCAGACGAGTACCTGCTGTCGGTACCGATGTACAACTACGCGGTGCCGTCGACGTTCAAGGCGTGGATCGACCAGATCATCGTCATGGGACGCACGGTGCGGCAGGCTCCGGACGACAGCGCCCTCACCGGCAAGAAGGTGACGGTGGTCACCGCCCAGGGCGGGTCCTACGGGCCAGGCACACCCAAGGAGGGCTGGGATCACCAGCAGCCCTACGTGGCACACATCCTGGCGGCACTCGGCGCCACGGACATCGAGTTCATCCGCGTCGAGATGACGCTCGCCCCGGTGAATCCGGCGCTGGCCGAGTTCATCGACCTGTTCCAGCGCTCCAAGGCGGAGGCGGCGGCCGCGGCTCGGCTACGCGCCTCCGTCTGAGCCGTCCGCCCCACCCGTCGCGCGCCCGGCCGTAGACAGGCCGGGACGCCGGCGGGATACGAGGAGAGGACGGCTGGCCGGGCTGTACCGCCTGGTGACGGTGGGGTCAGACGGGTGTCAGGGCTCGACCCGAGAGGTGATGAGCAACGTCGCCTCGACGCGGTCGAGCAGCTCCGCGTAACCAACGGTGTCGATCTTCCGGACCCGCATCACGTAGGCATCTCCACCGGAAGGCTGGTAGTAACCGCGGCGCAGCCCAATGTCGACAAAGCCAAGCCGGCTGTAGAGAGCACGGGCCGCCTGGTTGTCGGTGCGGACCTCCAGCCCACAGTTGCGGGCACCGGCCCGCCGGGCGTCGCGCAGCAAGGCGATCATCAGACGGGCGCCCACCCCCCGCCCGCGCATCCGGGGCACGACGCCGATCGTCTGGATGTAGGCGCCGTCCTCGGCGAGCGCCAGCCCCGCATAACCGACGATCGCGGACGTGTCGTGCGTCGGGACGCCCTGTGGACGCCACAGCGCCGTCAGGTACCGCCGCTGCTCGCCCTGCGCGAGTTCGGACCAGAACAGCTCGGCCGTCCACGGATCGATGTCGAATACCGTCTGCTCCAGCTCGGCGACCATCGCCACGTGCCACCAGCGCATCGGAGCCAGGAGCAGATCCGGCCCATCCGGACCGGCGGGGTGTGGTCGCGGCTGCGTCAAACCGTGACCGGCTTCGGTGTGTGCGGTTCGGCCGCGTCCGGCCGCCGCAGGTAGAGCGGGACGAGGGGCTGGGGAGCACGCCCGGCCAGCACGTCGGCCCCGGCGAGACCGACGAGCAGCTCTGGCCGGGGATAGCCGTCGTCCGGCTGACCTGCGCCGGGCGCGGGCACCTCCCCGGCGGTGGCACCGGCCGTGGTACCGGCGAGTTCGGCGAAGATCTCCGGGTAGAGCACCGTTCCCGGGCCGACGACGCGGTCGACACCGAGGCCGCGCAGGAACCGGACGACGTCGGCCGGACGGCCAACGGCCGGATCGCCGACCCGCACCCCGTCGCGGTAACAGGCCCAGAAGACCTCGCGCCGACGGGCATCCGTCACGACGGCGACGGAGCCGCCGGTGGCGGCACCGATGGCATCCAGCGAGCACACCCCGTGCACCGGCACGCCTAGTGCGTCGGCGAAGGCGGCGGCGGTCACCATCCCGACCCGCAAACTGGTGAACGGCCCGGGACCGGCGCCCACGACCACGGCGTCGAGATCGGTAGGGCGGGCACCCCCCTCGGCGAGCACCGCGCGCATCGACGGCGCCAGCAGCTCCCCGTGGCGGCGGGCGTCGACGGTGACCATGACCGCTCGCGGCCACACGTGCACCCCGGGCGCGGCGCGCTCACCACCCGTCCCACTCACCGGCCGCGCGGGGTCGGACGACGTCAGCTCGGCGAGCGCAACCGAGCACGCTGCCGTGGATGTGTCAAGAGCCATCACCAGCACTCGTCCAGACTACGGATCGCCTCGCCGACCACGGCGGGCACCCACCCCACCACCACGATGCCACCGATGTCACGCCGCGCGCGGCGGGTCGATGCGGGGAGTCTCAACTCACCGGCGCACGTGCGCGCAGCCGTTCGATCCAGCTGGCCCCGGACGGGACGAGGCGGACTATCCGAGTCTCCCCGACCTCGTCGGCACGTGGCCGGGAGATCACGATCTCCAGATGATCCTGCGTGAGACGTTCCGCGAGACCGGCACCCCACTCGACCACGGTGACCGAGGTGTCGACGTCGGCGTCGAGGTCGAGATCGTCGACCTCGACGACCCCACCGAGCCGGTAGGCGTCCACGTGCACGAGGGGAATCCGCCCGTCCGGGTAGATCCGGGCAAGCACGAACGTCGGCGAGGTGACCGTTTCCCGCACGCCCAGCCCGGCCGCGATCCCCTGGGCCAGAACCGTCTTGCCCGCGCCGAGCGGGCCGGAGAGCACGAGCAGGTCCCCGGGCCGCAGCAGGGTAGCCAACCAGGCCCCGAACTCCCGCATGCGCTCCGCCGTGGACACCTCGACCGTGTTCATGCGCCTTCCGTCGTCGCCTCGCTCCGGGGCCCGCGTGGGGAGACGGAGAATGTCTCGGACCGCGCCGACCGACCGGTCCGTCCCGACCCCGACCGACCGGTCCGTCCCGACCGACCTGTCTGTGCCGGCGCCGACCGACCTGTCTGTGCCGGCGCCGACCGGCCTGTCTGTGCCGACCCCGACCGCGGGCGCGGCATGGCGCGTGGCGCCGTCGCCTGCCGCGCAATCTCCCGGATTGCGGCGTTCACCACGTCCGGGCGTTCCAGCATGATGGCGTGCCCGGCGCCCTCCTCGACGATGAGCTCCGCCCGGGGCAACGCCTCCGCCAGGGTACGGCTGTGGGCGAGCGGGGTCATCAGGTCAACGTCCCCGACGATGAGCACGGTCGGGATCTCCGCCAGTCGCTCGGCCGCCGCGAGCCGATCGTGGTCGAGCAGGGTGGGCAGGAACGCCGCGATGACCGGGATCGGGGTGTCCGCGACCATGGTCTCCAGGAAGGAGACCACCGACGGCGGCAGTTCGGTCGATCCGAACCCGATGCGCCGCGTCAGCTCCCACGACAGGTCGCTGCCCCGCCGCCGGGCACGTTCGAGCAGGCTCGGCGCGTGCCGCATACCAACCGCGAAACCCGGCAGAACGCGGCGGACCACCCCGGTCACCGACGCCGGCAGCCCGAAGGTCAGCCGGGCCAGCTCACCGGCGCTGGTGGCGAGCAGGGCCACCCCGACGATGCGGTCATCGAACAGTTCCGGGTGGGTGTCGGCCAGGCCCAGCACCGTCATGCCGCCCATCGAATGGCCCACCAGGATAATCGGCCCCCGGGGGACCCGCTCGGTGATCACCCGGAAGAGGTCGTCGGCGAGTGCGTCGATAGTGCAGTTCTTGACCTCGGACGGCCCGGAACGCCCATGCGCCCGCTGATCGTAGAAGACCATCCGGCCGAGGTCTGTCAGCGCCCGCTGCTGCAGGATCCAGGAATCGGCCGTGACGCAGAACCCGTGGACGAACACCAGCGTCACCGGGGCGTCCGACGGGCCGGTCTCCTCGATATACAGCGGAACACCGTCCCCCGCGATCACGGTGGTGACCCAGCCCCCGATCGGCCCCATCCGCGCGTCGGACGCGAGATCGGCCGTCTCACGCCGACGGCGGATCATCCGCCGCTCGGCGACCAGGCCCGCCGCGACGGCGGCGGCACCAACCACCCCGAGCGATCCCGTGGCCCGAGCCGTGCGGGAACCCGCGATCGCACCCACGGTCTTCGCCATCGGCGCCACCTCTCCTCGGTGCCTCTTCTGCACCGATGATGCACCCGGCCACGCCGGCCGACGGGCCCCCCGGCCGGGACGTGGGGGGCGTCGGCCGGGACCTGGGGACGTCGGATGCGCGGCCGGGGAAGATCACCGGTCCTGTGCGCGGATCCCGTGCTCAGGCGAAGCCCGGCATCGGGAAGGCTGCGGTCAGCTCGGTGACCTGCTCCCGGACCCGGGTGATGGTCGCGGTGTCGCCGACCACGGCGGCCTTGACGACATCGTCGATCCAGCCGGCGAGCACCGGCATGTGACCGACCCCCAGACCGCGGGTGGTGATGGCGGCGGTTCCCAGCCGGATACCGGACGGGTCGAAGGGCCTGCGCTGGTCGAAGGGCACCGCGTTGTAGTTCAGCTCGATCCCGGCCTGGTCGAGCGCCCGGGCCGCGGGCTTGCCACCGATGTCCCTGCTGGTCAGGTCGATCAGGATCAGATGGTTGTCGGTACCGCCGGTGACCAGGTCGAAGCCCCGCTCCACCAGGGCCTCGGCCAGCGCGCGGGCGTTCGCCACGACCGCGTGCGCGTAGTCGCGGAACGCGGGTGCCGCCGCCTCGCGCAGTGCGACGGCGATCGCCGCGGTGGTGTGGTTGTGCGGCCCGCCCTGCAGGCCCGGGAACACCGCCTTGTCGATCGCGGTGGCGTGCTCGGCGTCGGAGAGGAGCATCGCCCCACGCGGGCCGCGCAACGTCTTGTGCGTGGTGGTGGAGATCACCGGGGCGTGCCCCACCGGCGAGGGGTGTGCCCCACCCGCGATCAGCCCGGCGATGTGCGCGATGTCCGCGACGAGCACCGCCCCGACCTCCCGCGCGATCGCGGCGAACCCCGGGAAGTCGATCGTCCGAGGGATCGCCGTACCGCCGCAGAAAATAATCCTGGGACGCTCGGCCAGAGCGAGGTCGCGCACCTCGTCCAGGTCGATGCGGCCGGTGTCGGCGCGCACGCCGTACCGGACACTGCGGAACCACGTGCCGGTCGCGGAGACGCTCCAGCCGTGGGTCAGATGGCCGCCCATCGGCAGCGACAGGCCCATCACGGTGTCCCCCGGCTCGGCGAAGGCCAGATAGACGGCGAGGTTCGCCGGGGAACCCGAGTACGGCTGGACGTTGGCGTGCTCGACCCCGAACAGCGCCTTGGCACGGTCGACCGCAAGCGTCTCGATCGGATCGATGACCTGCTGGCCCTCGTAGTAACGCCGACCGACGTAGCCCTCGGAGTACTTGTTGGTCAGCACGGAGCCGGACGCCTCCAGCACCGCGGTAGAGACGTAGTTCTCCGACGCGATCAGCCTGATCGACGAGAACTGGCGCGTGGCTTCGGCCTCGACGAGACCGGCGAGTTCGGGATCGGCGACGGCGAGGTGGGGAATCGGTGGTTGATGCACCTTGACCTCCGGCAGGTCTGATCCGGCCGGGGGTGCCCAGGCGCGCGGCACCGTTCCGCTCGATCGCTCCCCGGTGGTCAGTTCCACCTCGATGCGCCAGTCACGACTCCGGGCCGAGTCTAGGGGATGAGCCCCGCCCCACAGCACCGGATCCACGCCGGTGCGACGCGTCGCGACGGCACCGGGCGTCGCGAAGACGACAAATGTCGTGAAGACGACAAGCCGGGCGCAGGCCACAGCACCGACGTCCACCGGACCGGGTGGGAGCGGGCCGACTACCGTGGAAGTGCCGCCCCGGCTGGATCGGCTGGATCGGCTGGATCGAGAAGCCGGGAGCGGACGGATCCAGTGGGATCAGATCGATCAGCGAGTGTGGACCGGAGGCGGAGATCGTGCGGCTGAGGTGGCACAGGAGCAAGGACATCCCGGCGAGCGCAGGCCGTCGTCTGACGGGCCCGGAGCGCGCCGCCGCACTAGGGGTGCCGGACGACACCGAGCCGGCCGAGGGCCCCGGCGCCGCGGCTCCGGCTCCGGTGCCGGCCGGGCCGGTGATGCTGACACTGACCACCCGCTCCCGCCTCGAGGAGGCCGAGCGCGAGGCCGCCGTCTCCCGTCCCGTGCGTCGGCGGATGGAGCGCGGCTCGCTCGGCGGCCACGTGTCGCCCACCGGCGGTCACGGTTCCGGCGGTGCCTGCGGCCCCGGCGGCTGCGGCTGAGCCCGCATCCCGCATCCCGCATCCCGCATCTTCGACTCGTCCGGCGCCGCCCGGCGGGCCGTCAGACGTAGCGGCGGGGGACCCGAGCCCCGACCCGGCTGACGATCTCATAGTTGATGGTGCCCAGCGCCGCGGCCCAGTCGTCCGCGGTCGGTTCGCCGCGGTCGCCGGGGCCGAAGAGCAGCACCTCGTCGCCGGCCGCCACCTGGTCGTCACCCACGTCGAGGACGAACTGATCCATGCAGACCGTGCCGGCGATGCGTCGGCGCCGCCCGCCGAACAGCACCTCCGCGGTGTTCGTCGCGGACCTGGGGATGCCGTCGGCGTAGCCCAGCGGCACCACGGCGAGCGTCGTCTCGCGTGTTGTCGTGTACCGGTGCGCGTAGGAGACGCCGGTTCCCGCCGGTACCCGCTTGGTCAACGCGGCGTGCGTCGTCAGCGTCATCGCGGGGCGCAGGCCAAAGGCCGCCGGCGGCCCGATCTCCGGACCCGGGGACAGTCCGTAAACGGACACTCCCGGTCGAACCAGGTCGAAATGCGCCTCCGGGCTGACCAGGGTAGCCGCCGAGTTCGCCAGATGCCGCACGGACGGGTGTAGCCCCGCCTTCGTGGCGATGTCGATCGCATCCCGGAAACGCCCGATCTGACCCTGCACCGTGGGATGCCCGGGGGCGTCGGCGAACGCGAAGTGGCTCCACACACCGATCACCTCGATCACGCCCTCGGCCTCGAGTGCCGCCCCGGCGTCGCACAGCGCCGGCCAGTCGGCCTCCGTGGCTCCCGCCCGGCCGAGGCCCGTGTCCGCCTTGAGGTGCACCCGGGCGGTACGGCCGGTCCGCCGGGCCGCGGCGGCGGCCTCCTCGAGCGCCCAGCCCGCGGACGCGGACAGGTCGACATCCGCGGCGATGGCGGCGGCGAACGATTCACCGGGCGCCGCGAGCCAGGACAGCACCGGGACGGTGAACCCGGCCGCGCGCAGGGCGAGCGCCTCCTCAAGGAACGCCGTGCCGAGCCAGGTGGCCCCGCCCTCCAGGGCCGCCCGTGCGCACGGGATCATGCCGTGGCCGTAGCCGTCAGCCTTGACGACCGCCATGGTGGCGGCGTCGCCTGCCCGGGCGACGAGGGCGGTCACCGACGTGCGGACCGCGTCGAGATCGATGACGGCACAGGAACGAAGATCATTCCCGGCCGGAGAACCGGCTCGCTGTTCGGTCACGCCGTCACGCTACTCCGCGTGGCATCCGTCGCCGGTCAAGCAGGTCGCCGATGACCTGGGGCAGGAGGGCGGGCAGATCATTCGCTGCCAGCGGCGCCGGGGCCCGCTCGGCGGCCCGGCCGTGCAGATAGGCGCCGACCGCCCCGGCCGTCGCGGGGGCGAGCCCGGCGGCGAGCAGCGAGCCGATCAGGCCGGTCAGCACGTCACCGGTCCCGGCGGTCCCCAGCCATGCCGATCCGGTCGTGTTGACCAGCGCCGATCCATCCGGCCGCACGACGAGTGTGCGGGCGCCCTTGAGCAGGATCACCGCTCCCGTCGCCGCCGCGGCCCGCCGGAGAACAGCGAGCCGATCGTCGGCGAGTTCGGCGACGGTGGCCTGCGCGTCCCGGCCAAGGGCGACCGAGACGAACCGCTGGAACTCGCCCTCATGCGGTGTGATCAGCACCGGCGCCGCCCGCTCGGCGACGGCGGGCCGCGCCGCGATGATCTCGGCAAGCGGGTCGAGGCCCCCCGCGTCGACCAGGACCGGAAGGTCCGTCGCCAGCAACGCCGTCAGCAGGGTACGGACCGCGGGTCCCGGCGCCAGGCCTGGGCCGATCGCCCAGGCCTGGACCCGGCCGGCGGCCAGCATCGTGTCGGCGTCACCGGCCTCGATGACGGTCACGACGGCCTCGGGATGCGCCATCCGCACGAAATCGCCGGCCCTGCTCACGACCGCGCCGACGGCCTCGCCCGCGACCTTCTCGGCGTGCCCCGCGGTCACTACCCGCAGGTACCCGGCGCCACCACGCAGCGCGCCGCCGACCGCGAGCACCGCGGCGCCCGGATAGGCGTCGCTGCCGGCGACGAGGCCGAGGACCCCGCGACTGTACTTGGACGCCGTCGGGCTGGGAACGGGCAATGCCGCGGCGACGTCGGCGTCGTCGAGAGCGCACAGGTCGGGTTCAGGCAGGTCCAGTCCGATGTCGACCAGCTCGACGGGGCCGGTGTGGGCGGCACCGGGCATGAGCCACAGGCCGCGTTTGCGGGTACCGAAGGTGACGGTACTGCTCGCCCGGACCGCCGGCCCCGCGACGGCCCCGGTGTCCGCGTCCACCCCGCTGGGGACGTCGACCGCCACCGTCCGTTCGGGGGGTGCCAGAACGGCGAGCCGGGCGTACGGCTCGCGCAGCCCGCCCCGGCCCCCGATGCCGAGCAACCCGTCCAGCACCAGATCGGCGGCGGCGAACAGGATACGCAGCCGCTCATCGTCGATCGGCTGCCCCGCACCCGCCGGACCGCCCGCGCCCACCACCGGACCCGGATGGTGCAGTCGGCCACCGGCCGCAAGCAGGGCTGCGGTGCCTTCCGGGTGGGTGCGGCCGGGTGCCACCGCATCAATCCGCGCCCCTCGGGCGGCCAGCCGCGCTCCGGCCCAGAGGGCGTCACCACCGTTGTCGCCACCGCCGGCGAGCACGACGACGCGGGCACCGTAGACCCGCCCGAGGCGTCGTGCGGCGTGCGCGACGAGCCCGTGCACCGCCCGCTGCATCAGAGCGCCGGGGGGCAGCGAGGCGAGCAGCGGCGCCTCGGCACCTCGAACCTGTTCGACCGTATGGGCATTGCGCATGCCGACATGCTGCCCCGCTCCGATCCGCGGGCGCCCGACAGGCCGGCACGGACCCACCGGACCCACCGGACCCGACCGTGCTCAGGTCTCGGCGACGACCATCGCCACGGCCACGCCGCCGTCGTGGGTGAGCGAGAGGTGCCAGGACGCGATGCCGAGCCGGGCCGCCGCGGCGGCCACCGTGCCGATGATCCGTAACGACGGTCGCCCCCCGGTACCGAGAACAACCTCGGTGTCGTGCCACTCGAGACCGGGGGGTGCGCCGAGAACCTTGGCGACCGCCTCCTTCGCCGCAAACCGGGCAGCCAACCGCTCAGGCCGGGCGAGGCCGCGTTCGGTCGCGGTGAACAGCCTCATCGCGATGCCCGGCGTGCGCGCCAGCGTCGCGGCGAACCGGTCGACATCCACCACGTCCACTCCGACGCCCACCACCGCCACCCGGAAAGGTTCCCACAAACGCGGTGTTGCGCCGCCGTCGGCACCGGGGTGGCCGGTGAGGTCCCCGCCAGCCGGTTCACGCCCATCTCGCCGAGGGCGCCCGCGCCCCGCTGATCAACGCTTCGTCGATCAGTGCGTCGCAGCCCGCCCTGGGGCCGATCCGCCGTTGCCGTCGTCCTTAGCTGTCGCCATCGGGAGCGGTGCGGCCCTTGTCCGCGCCGGTGCCCGTGGCGGCACCCTCCGGTCTCATCGGGGGCTCGACGTCGTCCCCGGCGAGGATCCGGTAGAGACCACGGCGGGTCTCGGCGAGCAGGGACCGCGCCGCGGCGATCTGCGCTTCGTCTCCGGCCTGGGCCACCTGGACGATGGCCGCACCGACGGCGAACGCCAGCGTTCGCAAACTGGTGAGATCGTCATCGACCGCCGCCGCAGCAGTCTCCCACGGCTTGCGCTCCCCTGCGCGTGCCTCGACGTGCGCCCGCCCGGCGTCGGTGAGATGGAAGACTCGCTTGCCCTCCGCCTCCTCCGCGCGCACGAGACCCTCGTCGGCCAGCAGTGACAGGACCGGGTAGACCGACCCCGGGCTCGGCCGCCAGATGCCACCGCTGCGCTCCGCAAGCTCGCGGATCATCTGGTAGCCGTGCATGGGCTCCTCGGCCAGCAGCGCGAGCAGCGCCTCCCGGACGTCGCCCCGCCCCACCTTCGGCCCACGGCCGCCGAAGCTGCCGGGGCCACCGAAGCCGGGGCCGCCGAAGCCCGGACCGAACCCCGGACCGGGAAAGCCGCCGAACGGCCAGCCCGGTCCGCCCCGGCGGCCTCTCGGCCCGCCTCCCGCGTGCCCACCGTGCTCACGATGCCCACCGTGCTCACGATGCCCACCGTGGCCGCCACGGCCGACGCGACCGGCCCGACCGCTCTCGGGGTGGTCCTGCTCGCCGGCCACCGCCTCCGACCGGCCACCACACTGCCCCCAAGCGCTCATCGCCTCGAAGAAGTCCCGCAGCCGGGACGGGCCGAACCCGGCCTCGCATCCCCAGTGGCCCCATGGGCCCGGCATCACCTGTGAAACCATGATCATTCCCTTCGAATCGGCGCGACCGGAGCAATCCGCTCACGCTCCATCACGTAGGCTCACGATATATCGCGATGCAATCGATGACAAGACCTACTCGGCTAGGCATCCCCGAACCGCGCGAATTCCGTAGGATTGAGCAGTGATCATTTCGGGGTCCGGGGAGAACGGGCACGGCGGAGACGCCGTCACCCCGCTCGAGGCAGCCTTCGAGGAACGCGCCTGCGCACAGCACGCCGGCACCGACGTCTTCATGGAAGGGGTGAATCTGGCTCTTCTCGGTCGAGTCGAACAACTCCGTATCCGCCCCACCAACGCATCCGGCACGGTGGACGACGACGGTTCGTACGAGGTCCGCCTGGAGGCGGCCGACGACGGGCCACGGACGGGCTGTACCTGCACCGAGGGATCCACCGGCTCGTTCTGCCGGCACGCGGTCGCGGTCGCCCTCGTGGCCACCGGCTCGGCGGGGCTCGCCGAGGACGACGAGGGGGAGGACGGCACGATCCTCGGCGAGGAGACCCTCTTCACCGACGACCCGGTCCACGCCGCGATGCGCGTCTTCCTCAGCCGCGCCCCTCGCGCCGAACTTGTCGAGACCCTGCTCGACGCCGCCGACGACAACGACGCCGTCGCCGATGCGCTGTGGGAGGCGACGGTCGCCTGGCACGGCCGTCAGCACGGAGCGACGCCGTCCACCTGACCGGCAGGCCCCTGACCCGCAGGCCCGAGCCCCCGCAGCCCGATGCCAGGGGCCCCACACTGCGCCGAAGGCGCCGTCGACTACCCCAGGAAGCTCGCCGAAGGCGAGCTGACAGAAACCCCGAACGGCGCCCGATGCCAGGGGCCCCCACACTGCGCCGAAGGCGCCGTGTGGGGAAGGCGCCGTGTGGGGAAGGGCTTACTCGACTGTCACCGACTTCGCCAGGTTACGCGGCTGATCGACATCGAGGCCGCGCGCAAGCGCCAGCTCGCACGCGAAGACCTGCAGCGGTAGCGTCGTGACCAGGGGCGCGAACAGCGACGCGGTCGCGGGCACGCGGATGAGATGATCGGCGAACGGTTCGACGGCGGTGTCGCTCTCTTCCGCGATCACGATCGTGCGGGCGCCACGCGCCCGGACCTCCTGGATGTTGGAAACGATCTTTCCGTGCAGGTTGGCACGACCCCGCGGGGACGGCACAACGACGAACACCGGCAGGCCGGGCTCGATGAGCGCGATCGGCCCGTGCTTGAGCTCCCCCGCCGGGAACCCCTCGGCGTGCATGTAGGCGAGTTCCTTGAGCTTGAGGGCCCCTTCCAGGGCCACCGGGTACCCCACATGACGACCGAGGAATAGCACCGCCTTCGCGTCGGCCAGGGCGCGGGCGAGCTCCCGCACCGGCTCGACCGTTCCCAGCGTCCGTTCGATCAGCTCGGGCATGCGCTGGAGCCGCTCGACGTACGCGGCGACCTCGTCGCCGTAGAGCACGCCGCGCACCTGGGCCAAGAACAGGCCGACGAGAAGGCACGCGGCGACCTGCCCGAGGAAGGTCTTGGTGGACGCGACCCCCACCTCCGGGCCGCAGCGGGTGTACAGCACCGCATCGGACTCCCGAGGGATCGTAGAACCGTTGGTGTTGCAGATGGCCAGCACCCGCGCCTTCTGCTCGCGCGCGTGTTTGACCGCCATCAGCGTGTCCAGCGTCTCGCCGCTCTGGCTGATCGCGATGACGAGGGTGGACCGGTCGAGCACCGGGTCGCGGTAGCGAAACTCCGAAGCCATCTCGACCTCGCAGGGCAGCCTGGTCCAGTGCTCGATTGCGTACTTCGCGATGAGGCCGGCGTGGTAGGCGGTGCCGCAGGCGACGATGAAGACCTTGTCCACGTCCCGGAAATCCTGGCCAGACAGCCGCTCCTCGTCGAGCACGATCGCACCGTCGGCGGAAAGCCGACCGCGCAGCGTGTCTGCCAGGGCGGTCGGCTGCTCGCTGATCTCCTTGAGCATGAAGTACGGGTAGCCGCCCTTCTCGGCGGCGCTGGCATCCCAGTCGACGTGGTAGCGCCGACCCTCGATGATCTGGCCGCCGAAGTCGGTCACCGTCGCACCGTCCCGGCGGGCCTCGACCACCTGATCCTGCCCGATCTCCAGCGCCTCCCGGGTGTGGGCGATGAAGGCCGAGACGTCGCTGGCGAGGAAGGTCTCCCCCTGACCGAGCCCCACGACCAGCGGGCTGTTACGCCGGGCCCCGACAACCACCTCCGGGAAGTCGCGGTGCAGCACGACCAGGGTGAACGCGCCTTCCAGCCGCCGGCAGACCCGTCGCAGCGCGACGGTCAGCGGATGCGCGCCCCCGTCGTACCCGCGGTCGGCACCAGCACCAGCACCGGTGCCGGTGCCGGTGCCGGTGCCGGTGCCGGCAAGCTCGACTTCGAGGAGATGGGCGACGACCTCCGTGTCGGTCTCACTGGCGAGCTCGTGGCCGACCGTCTCCAGCTCGACCCGCAACGCGGCGAAGTTCTCGATGATCCCGTTGTGGATGACGGCGATGGCGCCGGTGCAGTCGGTGTGCGGATGGGCATTCGCGTCGGTTGGTCCACCATGCGTGGCCCACCGGGTATGCCCCATGCCTGTGGTGCCGGGCATCGGCCTGGAATCCGGATTCTCGGCGAGCAGCTTCTCGAGGTTGGACAGCTTGCCGGCACGACGCGCCGTCCGCAGTGCCCCGGCGCCGACCACGGCGACACCCGACGAGTCGTAACCGCGGTACTCCAACCGCCGCAGACCGTTCAACGCGACATCCAGGGCCGCCTGGTCGCCGACGTAACCGATGATCCCGCACATGCGGCTCAGCGTACGCAGGTTCCCGGGGGTGAGAGCGTACCGGGGGAGGCTCGGGGCAAGGTGTCCGCTTGTGGCCGCGGCGGGACCGGTCAGCGGCGGGATCGGTCAGCGGCGGGATCGGTCAGCGCGCCGGCGGCAACGCGGTGCGCACGACGGCGGCGAGCCGCTGTGCGACCGCCCGCGCGGCGGCGTCGGTGCCCGCCTCGACCATCACCCGCACGAGGGGTTCGGTGCCGGACGACCGCAGCAGCACCCGACCCTCGTCACCGAGTTCCGCCTTGGCCAGGGCGACGGCCCGCAGCAGTTCCTCATTGGTGTCCACCTGTGTCCGGTCGACGCCACGCACGTTCACCAACACCTGGGGCAGCCGGGTCATCGCCTTGGTGAGCTCGCCGAGCGGTTGTCCGGTCTCGGCGACCCGGCCCAGGATCCGCAACGCCGTCAACAACCCATCGCCGGTCGTCGCGTGGTCCAGGAACACCACGTGCCCGCTCTGCTCACCGCCGAGCACGTAGCCTCCGGCGCGCATCGTCTCCAGCACGTACCGATCTCCGACGGGTGTAGTGACGACGGTGATACCGGCCTCCCGCATCGCGTGGTGAAAGCCCAGATTCGACATCACGGTGACCACCACCGTGTCGTCGACCAGCTCACCCCGCTCGGCCAGCGCCAGAGCACACATCGCCAGGATCTGGTCGCCGTCGACGACCTCACCGGTCGCGTCCACGGCGAGGCAACGGTCCGCGTCGCCGTCATGGGCGATGCCGACGTCGGCGCCGTGCGCCACGACCGCGGCACGCAGGCTGTCGAGATGGGTGGCACCGCTGCCGTCGTTGATCGCTATCCCGTCGCCGTCGGCGTGCAGCGCGACGACGTCGGCTCCGGCCGCCCGCAGCACCCGAGGGGCCAAGGTGGAGGCGGCGCCCTGGGCACAGTCGACGACGACCCGCAGGCCGTCGAGCGGCACCGGCAGCGTGGCCAGCAGATGCGCCGCATACCGGTCGAGGAGAACCGGTTCGTCGCGGACCCGACCGACGTCGGCGCCGACGGGACGGCGGCTGGGAGGTAGGGCCATCCGCCGCTCGATGGCATCCTCGACCTCGTCGGGCAGTTTGAGGCCGCCGGCGGCGAACAGCTTGATGCCGTTGTCCGGCATCGGGTTATGGCTGGCGGAGAGCATGACGCCGAACATCGCGCCGCTGGCCGCGACGGCGTGAGCCACCGCGGGCGTGGGTGCCACCCCGATCCGGGCCACGTCGGCACCGGAGGCCGCGAGCCCGGCGACCACCGCGGCCTCCAGGAACTCCCCGGAGGGCCGCGTGTCCCGGCCGACGACCACTACCGGCTTACCGCGGCCGGAGGGCCCGCTGGTCCGGTTCGGCCCAGCGAGGACCTCGACCGCCGCGGAAGCCAGCGACAACGCCTGCTCCGCGGTCAGATCGATGTTGGCGACACCTCGGACGCCGTCGGTGCCAAAGAGCCTCACCATTGAGGTCTCCCTCGTCGAAGATCGTGGCGGAGACCGAGGGGGGCACCGGTGGCACCGATCCCCTCCGGGAGCACGCCTCCGGGGGCACGCCCGCGAAGGGGATCCAAGGTCAGCGCTTGCTGTACTGCGGAGCCTTGCGGGCCTTCTTGAGCCCGTACTTCTTACGCTCCTTGACCCGAGCGTCACGGGTCAGGAAGCCGGCCTTCTTCAGGGTAGGCCGGGACTCCTCCTCCGCCAGCGTCAACGCGCGGGCGAGGGCGAGCCGCAGCGCACCGGCCTGCCCGGAGACGCCGCCGCCGTGCAGCCGGGCGACGATGTCGTACGACTCCATCCGATCCAGTGCCTTGAGCGGCTCGTTGACGAGCTGCTGGTGCACCTTGTTCGGGAAATACTGCTCAAGCGTGCGCCCGTTGAGCGTCCACTGCCCGGTCCCCGGGAGCAGACGCACCCGGACGACCGCCTCCTTGCGCCGCCCGGTGGCGCGGGGATTGCCCTGTACGTCGGTCACGACAGCCACGTCGCGTTCCTTCCTCGGTTGATGCGTGGTTCCCGGGGCCGATACCGCCGGGCGGGAAGAGCCCGCCCGGCGACCGGCTCAGGAGGTCCGCGGCTACTGCGCGACCTGGATGATCTCGAACGGGGTGGGCTGCTGCGCCTGGTGCGGGTGAGTCGGACCCGCATAGACCTTCAGCTTGGTCCCCTGGGCTCGGCCGAGCTTGTTCTTCGGCAGCATGCCCTTGATCGCCTTCTCGACGATGATCTGCGGACGGGTGTCGAGCAGCTCCCCGTAGGAGGTGCTGCGCAGACCGCCCGGGAAGCCGGAGTGCCGGTGGTACTGGGCCTGCTCCCGCTTGTTCCCGCTCAGGGCGACCTTACCCGCGTTGATCACGACGACGAAGTCGCCGGTGTCGATATGCGGAGCGAAGTACGGCTTGTGCTTTCCACGCAGGAGCGTGGCGGCCTGGGTCGCCAGCCGACCGAGCACCACGTCGGTGGCATCGATGACGTGCCACACACGCTGGACATCCGCGGGCTTGGGCTGGTACGTGCGCACAGGTCTGCCTTCTCGTTCGGACGATCCCGCCAGGAGACTCCCAAGGGGCCTCTCGCGGATCTCGTCAAGAATGTGGAGCGCGCAGACGGGACGTGTCACGCGCAGCAGTCTTTGAGGTTACCAGGCGATCGGAGCGGTCCACCGGGGGGGGCACGGAAGGCTGGAGTATCGGGAGTACGGGAGTACGGGAGAGCACCGGGAGTACGGACATGCAGTCGGTCCGGCCACCGACCATGGACACCTGACCGCGCTGAATCCCGCCGACAACCTGGCTATTCTCACCAGGATGACGGAGATGGGCAGCGGGCGATCTGACGGGCGCGAGGGGCCCGGGGCCCCCGGGCACGAGGGGCCGACCCCGCTGTCCGGAGGCGCCTGCCATGATCGGGCGTCTCCCGCGCCTGCCGAGGGCCGTCGGTCGGCCGGCGCGTCGAAGGGCGCGTCGGAGGGCGGCGGTCCGGCCTGCCGGGGAGGCACCACGGGCCCGACAGCGGCGACGATTCCCCGCCCGGGTGGCGCGCACCCCGACCTCGACGGCTGGACTCCCCCGGCCGACGATCCCCTGTTCGGGGGGTCCCGGACGTACTCGTTCTCGCCGAAGCCGACCTCCCTGCGGATCACGCCGCCCGACACCACGCCGCCCGACGTAACACCGTCCCCGACCACCACGAGCTTGAGCACGGGGCCAGCCGGGACCGGCGCCGCATCCGTGCCGCCGTCCGGTCCGACCCGCTATGAGCGCCCGGCATCCCGTCCACGGGACTCGGACACGCCGGCCTATCCGGGTGTCTCCCCACGCCCGGGTGTCTTCCCCGACACGGATGCCGTTACCGGCGGTCCCACCCTCATCGGTGAAACCGGCGAATCCCACCCACCCCCCGCGGCTGACAGCGGATTCGGCGACGGCGATCCGGTCGACGGCGATCCGATCAACGGGTCGGCACCGTCCGCCACCGCCGCATCGAGCGCCCGTGGCGCGTACCCGCCGAGGTGGGGGCGGAGCACTCAGGACCAGGCCGGGGACCGTGGGGTCCGCAGCGCTCGGCGGCTGCTGGCCGGCGTCGCCGGGGCCGTCCTCGTCCTCATCGCGGCGGTCGCGGTCGTGGCGGTGCGCAGCGGGGACAACGGGCGCAGCGGGGACAACGGGAACAAGACGCCCACCACCCGGCAGACGCTCCCACCGATCCCGGCAGGCTTCCTCGACAGCGCGACCCTCGACTCCGATCCGGTGACCGCCAACGAGTTCTTCTCCGACGAGCAGGTCGAGGCCGAAGGACGGAACTACCGACGGCTCGCCCGCAAACTGGACAACAGCTGCCCGGATCTCACTGGTGATCTGGTCACACAGCTCAAGGACCGGCGCTGCCGGCAGGTGGTGCGGACGCTGTTCCTCAGCACCCCGAGGGACGGCGAACGCCAGGTGTTGGCCGGCGTCACCGTCTTCGTCCTCGACAAGCTCGCCACCGCCACCGCCACCGCGGACATCCTCAACCAGGGACGCGGTGGCATCGTGCCCCTCCCCGTCCCGGCCAACTCGATTCCGAACGCGCGGATCACCGGCCCGGGTGGGAACAACTCGTGGCGGGGCGCGATCACCCGCGGGCACTACCTCATCTACACGCAGGTCGCCTACACCGACGGCACCCAGGGTGCGGGGATCGATCCCGCGCTGCGGAACGCCCAGACCGATCTGAGCACGCTCGCGACCGAGCCCATCGGAGACCGAGCAGTACTCGGCCACGGTCCGCGCCACTGACTCACCGGCGACCACTGACTCACCGGCGACCACTGACTCACCGGCGACCACTGACTCACCGGCGACCACTGACTCACCGGCGACCACTGACTCACCGGCGACCGGGGCCCCCTCAACCGGACGGCGTGGGGGGAATCCGGACGGCCCGGGTGACCTCGGCCCGGGCGGCCAGCTCAGGATCGGGCGGGTAACGCACGTCCACCAGCGTCAGGCCGTGTGCCGGCGCCACGGTGACGGCGGGGTCCCGGACACCTCGGTGCAGCACCGCCGCGGGCCATTGGGGCGGCTTGCGGCCCTCCCCGACGGCGAGCAGGGCGCCGACCAGCGCCCGGACCATGGAGTGGCAGAAGGCGTCGGCCTCGACGTCGGCCACGACGACCCCCTCAGGCCGGCGGAGCACATCGAGGCGCAGCAGCGTACGGACGGTCGTCGCGCCTTCCCGGCGCCGGCAGAACGCGGCGAAGTCATGCTCGCCGACCAGGAACAGCGCCGCCGCCGCCATCGCGGGCACGTCGAGCGGACGAGGCCAGGCCAGGGTGTCGAAGCGCCGCAGGGGTTCGGCTCCATACGGAGCGTCGGTGATCCGATAGACGTAGCGGCGGGAGAGCGCGGAGAATCTGGCGTCGAAGCCGGGCGGTGCCGGGGCGAGCCCGATGATCCGCACGGCCCGGTCCAGGACACCGTTCAGCCGCCGCGCGAGGCCGCCGAGCGGCACGTCGTCCGGGAGATCAACGTGCGCTACCTGACCGACGGCGTGGACACCCGAATCGGTCCGTCCGGCGACGGTGAGCCGTACCGCCGGCAACCGCGCCACCCGCATGAGGGCGTCCTCCACATCGCCCTGCACGGTGCGTTGGCCGGGCTGGCGGGCCCATCCCGCGAACGGCGTCCCGTCATAAGAGAGGTCCAGCCGCAGCCGAACCAGCCCGTCGGTCATCATCATCACCGGCGGGCAGCCGCCTCGCGACCCGCGGGACGACGTCCCGCGGAAACTCCCGGATCGGACATCTGCCTCTCCCCCGTGCAAGCGACGACGCGGCGGTGCGGCGGCACTAAAACGAAAGCCCGCCGCCCATGATGGGCGGCGGGCCTGCGCGGATCTACTCCAGGACGCGAGATTCGGCCAAAGATTTCGGCCTTCGGCCCGGATCTCAGTTTGCGGAGTTCTGCTCCCCGGCGCCGGAGTCGTCCCCGATGCCGGAGTCGTCCGTCTGCGCGGTCGTCGGCTTGCCGGCGGCCCCTTCGGCGGGGGTCTCCGCCGGCTCCGCGGCCTCGACTGCCACAGCAGCCGCGGTTGGCGACTCCTGGGCCAGCTCCTCCGCAGCCTCCACGGTGGCACCGGTGGGCTTGCGACGAGCCTCGAAACGGGTGCCCCGCGCCCGCTCGGCCTCACTGACGGCCTGCTGGCCGACGGTCAGCGCCTCGACCAGCTCGATCCGGGCCAGCGGGGCGTTGTCACCCTTCCGGTTGCCGATCTTGACGATCCGGGTGTAGCCACCGTTCCGGTTCGCGTAGCGCGGACCGATCTCGGTGAACAGGGTGTGCACGACCGAGTTGTCGCGTACCTGGCGCATGACACGCCGGCGGGCGTGCAGGTCCCCCCGCTTGGCGAAGGTCACCAAACGCTCGGCGTACGGACGCAGCCGCTTGGCCTTCGCCTCGGTGGTGGTGATGCCGCCGTGCTCGAACAGCGCGGTGGCGAGGTTGGCCAGCAGCAGCCGCTCATGTGCGGGGCTGCCGCCGAGCCGGGCGCCCTTGGTTGGCGTGGGCATGATGAGTGCTCCTCGTTCCTTTCACTGTCCTGCTGGTCACCGGCCTAGCCAGGCTGCCCGCCCGAAGGACGCGGCTCTCGCCACCGGAGGGTCGCCGAGGGCCCCCGCCGGAAGCGGAGGCCCTCGTGGAGATCAGTACTGCTCGGTCTCGATGAACTCCGCGCCGTCGTCGGACGGGTCGGAGAACGACGGGCTGTACGCGTCGGTGCCGTAGGTGTCCACCGCCTGGCGCGGGTCGAACCCGGGCGGGGAGTCCTTGAGCTGCAGGCCCATCGCGCCCAGCTTCGTCTTGACCTCATCGATCGACTTCTGCCCGAAGTTACGGATGTCGAGCAGGTCGGCCTCGCTACGGGAGACCAGCTCGCCGATCGTGTGGATGCCCTCGCGCTTGAGGCAGTTGTAGGAGCGGACGGTCAGGTCCATCTCCTCGATGGGCAGCGCAAGGTCGGCCGCCAGCGCCGCGTCCGCGGCGGACGGGCCGATGTCGACGCCCTCCGCCTCGGCGTTGAGCTCCTGAGCCAGCCCGAACAGGCCGACCAGGGTCTTGCCGGCGCTGGCCATCGCGTCTCGCGGGGAGATCGACGGCTTGGTCTCGACGTCAACGATGAGCCGGTCGAAGTCGGTCCGCTGCTCGACGCGGGTCGCCTCGACCTTGTAGGTCACCTTCAGCACCGGCGAGTAGATCGAGTCGATCGGGATCCGCCCGATCTCCTGGCCGGCCTGCTTGTTCTGGGCCGCGCTGACATACCCGCGCCCCCGCTCGACGGTCAGCTCGATCTCAAGCTTGCCCTTGTCGTTCAGAGTGGCGAGCCGCAACTCGGGGTTGTGCACCTCGACGCCCGCCGGCGGGGCGATGTCCGCCGCCGTGACCTCGCCGGGGCCCTGCTTGCGCAGGTACATCACGGTCGGCTCGTCGTTGTCGGAGCTGACGACCAGTTCCTTGAGGTTCAGGATCAGGTCGGTCACGTCCTCCTTGACGCCGGGCACGGTGGAGAACTCGTGCAGCACGCCGTCGATGCGGATGCTGGTGACCGAGGCACCTGGGATGGAGGACAGCAGGGTCCGGCGCAACGAGTTACCGAGGGTGTAGCCGAAGCCCGGCTCCAGCGGCTCGATCACGAAGCGTGAACGGAACTCGGAGATCGGGTCTTCGATGAGGGTGGGACGCTGAGCGATCAGCATGAGAACGTCCTTCCGACCACGGCGACCGCCATATGACGCCGTGTGGTGCGGGCCCCCTGACGGGAGCCGGTGGGCGGAACATCGGTCCATTCCACCCACGGGTGGTGTCCGGGCGGAGGCCCGCCCGGACTCCAGTGTGCTCCGCCCCTGGCTGCGGGGACGACGCCGGTAGATTTTACTTGGAGTAAAGCTCGACGATCAGCTGTTCCTGCACCTGGGTATCGATCACCTGCCGCGCCGGCAGCGAGTGCACCAGGATCCGCAGCTGGCTCGGGATCACCTCCAGCCAGGCTGGAACGGCCCGACCCTGACCCGCGGTCTCCCGGGCCACGATGAACGGGGTGAGCTCCCGGGCCTTCGGCGCGATCTCGACGATGTCGTTCTCGCTGATCCGATAGCTGGGGATGTCGACCTTGCGGCCGTTCACCTGGACGTGGCCGTGCCGGACAGCCTGACGGGCGGCGTCCCGCGAGGGTGCGAAGCCACCCCGGTACACGACGTTGTCGAGCCGCGACTCAAGGATCTTCAGCAGCTCGTCACCGGTCTTGCCGGCCCGGCGATTCGCCTCGTCGTAGTAGCCCCGGAACTGCTTCTCCAGCACGCCGTAGATCCGGGCGCACTTCTGCTTCTCGCGCTTCTGCAGCAGGTACTCGGAGTCCTTGGTGCGGCCACGGCCGTGCTCGCCCGGCGGGTAGGGCCGGATCTCGATCGGGCACTTCGGGGTGTCGCACTTGCTGCCCTTGAGGAACAGCTTGGTCTTCTCGCGGCGGCAACGCTTGCAGTCCGCGCCGGTGTAACGGGCCATCTAATCCTTCTCTCTCGTTTCCTGGCGCGAACTCGAACACGACGCCACGACACCGGCCGGCGTGGAGCCCCGGCCACGGCCGCCTCGCCGCATGGTCACACCCTGCGCCGCTTGGGCGGGCGGCAACCGTTGTGCGGGGTCGGGGTGACGTCCTGGATCGCACCGACCTCGAGCCCCGCGGCCTGCAGGGAACGGATCGCGGTCTCCCGGCCGGAACCCGGGCCCTTCACGAAGACGTCGACCTTGCGCATCCCGTGCTCCTGCGCCTTGCGGGCCGCGTTCTCGGCCGCCATCTGGGCGGCGAAGGGCGTGGACTTGCGGGAGCCCTTGAAGCCGACATGACCCGCCGAAGCCCAGGAGATCACGTTCCCGGACGGGTCGGTGATGGAGACGATCGTGTTGTTGAACGTGCTCTTGATGTGAGCGTGTCCGTGGGCGACGTTCTTCTTTTCCTTGCGCCGGACCTTCTTGGCGCCGGCTGCGCGCGTCTTGGGAGGCATATTCGCGTGTGGTCTCCGTGTACGAGGTCGTCGATCAGTGGTCGGCGGCGGACCCGAACGGTCCGCCGGGGACCCTGACTACTTCTTGCCAGCCTTCTTCTTGCCGGCGATGGCGCGGCGCGGGCCCTTGCGGGTGCGCGCGTTGGTGTGCGTGCGCTGGCCGTGGACGGGCAGGTTACGCCGGTGACGGAGCCCCTGGTAGCACCCGATCTCCATCTTGCGGCGGATGTCCTGCTTGATCTCCCGGTTGAGGTCACCCTCGACCCGGTAGTTCGCGTCGATCCAGTCGCGCAGCCTGACGATCTCTTCCTCGCTCAGATCACGAACACGCGTGTCCGGGTTGACCGCGGTGGCGGCGAGGGTGTCTCGGGAGCGGCTGCGGCCGATTCCGAAGATGTAGGTCAGAGCGATCTCAACCCGCTTCTCGCGGGGAAGGTCGACGCCGGAGAGGCGTGCCATGAACGGATGTTTCCTTCCTGCGGCCGGAGGTCTCGGGCGATGCCGTCCCGGCCGGCGCCGGGCCGGGCGGGCCCCGGCCTCCGACCGGGGGTGGGTCGTCCCGAAGAGGACGCCTGGCATCGCTTGGATGCGGTGGGCCGCATCTCGGCGGGCGGCACGTGCTGTGCCACCCGCCGGGACGAGGCGCACCCGTCAGGACATCAGCCCTGACGCTGCTTGTGACGAAGGTTGTCGCAGATGACCATGACTCGCCCGTGGCGACGGATCACCTTGCACTTGTCGCAGATCTTCTTGACGCTGGGCTTGACCTTCACGGCTGTTGCGGACCTCCTGCGCAGCCGCGGGCCGCGCGTGGCGATTGAGTGGAGCTACGGGCGAGTGAGAAAAGATCGACTACTTGTAGCGGTAGACGATGCGGCCGCGGGACAGGTCGTAGGGCGAGAGCTCGACCACGACGCGGTCCTCCGGCAGGATCCGGATGTAGTGCTGGCGCATCTTCCCGCTGATGTGGGCGAGAACACGATGACCGTTCTGGAGCTCCACCCGGAACATCGCGTTCGGGAGCGGCTCCACCACACGGCCTTCGATCTCGATGGCCCCGTCCTTCTTCGGCATGTCCTCCGCTGTCCTGACGTCGACTATGGGACGGCGGCTCGGCCGCGACCGGTCGGCCCCCCGAAATGTCCGGAAAAGCCCAGGTCAGAGGCTTGAACTACCCCGAGAGGAGCCCGAACCCACCAACCACACTGCCACCGACCGCAACTGCCATGGACAGGACTGCTATCGACACGGTGGAGCACACCGGCGTGAGAAGACCGCCAGCTAAAGAGTGTACGCTGCGACCCCCGTCAAGGGTCAACACGACCCCCGTCAAGGGCCGACGCGACCGACGCGACCTCAGCCGGTTCAGCCGGTTCAGGACGGGGCGTCAGCCGGCTGCCCGCAGACGACCCCGAGCTCGGCGAGTTTCGCCGCTCCGCCGTCCGGCGCCGTTAGCACCCACGGCCCACGGGGAGTGATTGCCACCGAGTGCTCGGTGTGGGCGGCGAGGCTGCCGTCGCGGGTCACGACGGTCCAGTCGTCGGGGAGCACGGCCGTGTCCGGCGACCCCATAGTGATCATAGGCTCGATGGCCAGCGCAAGGCCCTCGATCAGCCGGATGCCACGGCCAGGCCGGCCGTGGTTGAGCACGTGGGGGGGCTGGTGCATCTCGCTGCCGATGCCGTGGCCGCCGTAGTGGTCGACGATCCCGTAGCCATGTGGACGGACATGCCGCTCGACGGCGGCGCTGATGTCGGTGAGCTTTCCGCCGAGCTGGGCTGCGGCGAGGCCCGCCCACAGCGCGCCCTCGCACGTGTCGATCATCGCGAGAACCTCCGGGGCGACCTCACCGACCGGCACGGTGATCGCGGCGTCCCCGTGCCAGCCGTCCACGATCGCCCCGCAGTCGATCGAGATGATATCGCCCTCGCGCAGCACCCGCTTGCGGGTGGGGATGGCGTGCACTACCTCGTTGTTGACCGAGCTGCAGATCGAGGCCGGATACGGCGGCTGGGCATAGCCCTTGAAGGACGGGATACCGCCGTCGTCCCGGATCGTCTTCTCGGCAAGGGCGTCCAGCTCGGCCGTGGTGACCCCGGGGACGACCGCCTCACGCAGCCGCGCCAGCGTCTTCGCGACGAGCAGGCCAGCAACCCGCATCTTGGCAATCTCTGCCGCCGTCTTGATCTGGACGTGCTCTCGTCGCGCCACGCTCGTCGCCCCGGTCCGTGTTCGTGTTGTGTCCGTTTCCGATGCTAGCCGCCGACCCCGCAGGACGTACTCCAACGATCTTCCGCGAAAAGCACGGGAGTCACGTTCGGCCTGGTCCGCGCCCGGACCAGGCCGACGGGTTCAGTCGCCGTAGTGCCGCAGGGCGTCGAGCGCGCGGTCGGTGACGTTATCCACCGGTCCGGTGGCGTCGATACCGATCAGGATGCCCTTTTCGGCGTAGTAGGCCACCAGCGGCGCCGTCTGGTCCGCGTAGACCTCGAGCCGATGGCGGACCGTCTCCGACCGATCGTCGTCGCGCTGGAACAGCTCGCCACCACACCGGTCACAGACGCCTTCGACCGACGGCGGGTCGAAGTCGATGTGCCAGATGTGACCGCAGTTCCGACAGGTGCGCCGACCGGACAGCCGGCGCACCACCTCGTCGTCGTCGACGACGAGCTCGAGCACCACGTCCAGACGGGTCCCCATGCCATCGAGCATCTGCCCGAGCACCTCGGCCTGCGGGACGTTACGAGGAAAACCATCGAGCAGGAATCCCTTGACCGCGTCGTCCTCGGCCAAGCGGTTGCGGACCATACCGATGGTGATCTCGTCCGGTACGAGATCACCGGCATCCATGAAGGTCTTGGCCTTGACGCCCAGTTCGGTTCCCTGTCGCACGTTCGCCCGGAAGATGTCCCCGGTGGAGATCTTAGGGATCGACCGCGCCTGGGCAATGAACGCGGCCTGGGTGCCCTTTCCGGCACCGGGCGGCCCGACCAGTACGAGGCGCACTACCGGAGGAAACCTTCGTAATTGCGGAGCATGAGCTGGCTTTCGATCTGCTTCACGGTTTCCAGCCCAACCCCCACCATGATCAGGACCGACGTGCCCGCGAAGGGGAACGGCTGGTCCTTGGTCAGGTTCAACAGTGCCAACGGAAGGACCGTGATCATGCCAAGGAACAGCGATCCCGGGAGCGTGATCCGGTCGAGTACATGTTTGAGGTACTCCGCCGTCGGGTTCCCCGGCCTGATCCCGGGGATGAACCCACCATACTTCTTCATGTTGTCCGCGACCTCCGTTGGGTTGAAGGTGATCGCAACATAAAAATAGGTGAAGAAGATGATGAGTGCGAAGTATGTCACCAGATAGAGTGGATGGTCTCCCCTGGAGAGATATCTTTGCTCGAAGTCCTGGAAGCTCCGGTTGCTCCATACCTGCCCGGCGAGTTGAGGGAGCTGCAGCAGCGAGGACGCGAAGATGACGGGGATGATCCCGGCCTGGTTGACCTTGATCGGCAGGTAGGTCGACGTCCCGCCGTACATCCGCCGCCCGATCAGGCGTTTGGCGTACTGGACCGGGATGCGACGCTGAGACTGCTCGACGAACACGACGAACACGACGATCGCGAGACCGAGCAGGAGCACCAGGCTAAACACCACACCGCCGGCGACCTGGAGGATGCGTCCGCCCTCGGAGGGAAGCCTTGCCGCGATCGAGGTGAAGATCAGCAGCGACATGCCGTTACCGACCCCCCGGGTGGTGATCAACTCACCCATCCACATGATGACCGAGGTACCCGCCGTCATCGTGATGACAATCGTCGCGATCCGGAACAGGCTCGTGTCCGGGATGATGGCGGCCGAACAGCTGGGAAACAGCCGGCCGCTGCGGGCCAGCGCCACGATGCCGGTGGCCTGCAGAAGACCGAGGGCGATCGTCAGGTACCGGGTGTACTGCGTAAGCTTCTGCTCGCCCGAGCTGCCCTCCTTCTTCAGCTGCTCCAGCCGAGGGATCACCACAACGAGCAACTGAATGATGATACTCGATGTGATGTACGGCATGATGCCAAGCGCGAAGATGGACAGCTGCAGCAGAGCCCCACCACTGAACAGGTTGATCAGCGAGTAGACGTTGCTGCTGTCGGCACTCGCCGAGTCCAGGCAGGTGTTCACTGCGGACGTCGAGACACCCGGCGACGGCATGACGCTGCCGAACCGGAACAGCATCACGATACCGACGGTGAACAGCAGCTTCTTGCGCAGGTCAGGCGTGCGGAATGCCCGCGTGAAGGCGGTGAGCACGGCTCCTCCTGCTGGGATTGCGGACCGACGGGAAGTGGACATCCTGCCCGGTGCGGATCGCCTCCCCCGGCCGGTCGCCGAGGTCGGTTAGGCGACTGTAACAGGACACCCGGCCCACTCGTCCCGACATCACCATGGGTAAGCGATGGTGGACGGCAAGAGACGGCTGACGCCGAGGCGCACGGCCGTCTGGCGAGGGGTCCGGACGGGCGGGGCCGGGGTGGGAGCGGGGTGACATGGCCCACACCCCCACCCATGCTCTCAGCTCTGTGTGACGCTCCCGCCGGCAGCGGCGATCTTCTCCTTCGCGGAGGCCGAAAACGCGTCCGCGCTCACGTGCAGCGCGACGTTGATGTCACCGTTGCCCAGCACCTTCACCGGCGACTTGCCCCGCACCGCGCCCCTGGCCGCGAGGTCGGCCTTGGTGACCTCACCACCCTGCGGGAACAGTTCCGCGAGGGTGGCGACGTTCACGACCTGGTACTCGACGCGGAACCGGTTGCGGAAGCCCTTCAGCTTGGGCAGGCGCATGTGCAGGGGCATCTGGCCACCCTCGAACCGGGCGGGCACCTGCTTGCGGGCCTTCGAGCCCTTGGTGCCCCGTCCGGCGGTCTTGCCCTTGGAACCCTCACCGCGACCGACGCGGATCTTGGACTTATGGGCGCCGGGGGCTGGCCGGAGGTGGTGCACCTTCAGACCGCGGCCACGGACGACCGGCGCCGAGCCGGCCTCGGTGCCCACGCCGGTGGCGCCGGTGTCGTCACCGGCGTCGGTCTTCGTCAGTTCGGCCATGGCTAGGAGTCCACCTCCTCGACCCGGACAAGATGGGTCACAGTTCTAATCATCCCGCGAATCTCGGGACGATCATCACGGACGGTCGTCGCGTTGATCTTCCGCAGACCAAGGGTACGCAGCGTGGCCCGCTGGTTCGAGGTACCACCGATCCCCGACCGGATCTGCGTGATGCGCAGCTTGGCCATCAGACGCTGGCTCCCGCCGCACGGGCGCGCAGCATGGCCGGCGGAGCGACATCCTCCAGCGGCAGGCCGCGACGGGCGGCAATCTCCTCGGGACGCATCAGGCCACGCAGAGCGGCGACCGTCGCGTGCACGATGTTGATCGGATTCGATGAGCCGAGCGACTTCGAGAGCACGTCGTGCACACCGGCGCACTCCAGCACGGCACGGACCGGACCACCGGCGATGACCCCGGTACCGGGCGAGGCGGGCTTGAGCAGCACGACGCCGGCCGCCTCCTCGCCCTGCACCGGGTGCGGAATCGTCGAACCGATCCGGGGCACCTTGAAGAAGTGCTTCTTGGCTTCTTCGACGCCCTTGGCGATGGCGGCCGGAACCTCCTTGGCCTTGCCATAGCCGACGCCCACGGTCCCGTCCGCGTCACCGACCACAACGAGCGCCGTGAAGCTGAACCGGCGTCCGCCCTTGACAACCTTCGCCACGCGGTTGATCGCGACAACCCGCTCGACGTAGGCGTTCTTCTCCTGCGCCGGGCCGCTGCCCGACCGGTCCCGGCGTTCCCGACGGTCCGAGCCGCCGGAGCCGCCGCCGCGGCGCTGCTGGCCTGGCATCTACAACATCTCCCTGTTCTGGCTGTACTGGCGGTAAAGGCTGGACTGACTGTAAAGGCTGGGGGCAGTCATCAGAAGTCCAGCCCGTTCCCCCGCGCCGCGTCCGCGAGCGCGGCGATGCGGCCGGAGTAGGTCCGCCCGCCGCGGTCAAACACGACCGCGGCGATCCCGGCCGCCTTCGCGCGCTCGGCGACCAGGGCGCCGACCTTGCGGGCCTGCTCGGTCTTGTCCCCCTCGCCGCCGCGCAGCGACACGTCCAGGGTGGACGCCGACGCCAGCGTGTGGCCGGCGACGTCGTCGATGACCTGGGCGTAGATGTGCCGCGAGGACCGGGTGACGACGAGCCGTGGGCGAGACGGGGTGCCCGCCACCTTCTTGCGCACCCGGACGTGCCGACGGAGCTTCGCGGTCCGTCGACGCGAGCTGGCGCCGAGGCTCACTGCCATGATCTATCTCCTACTTCCCGGTCTTCCCGACCTTGCGGCGGACGACCTCGCCCTGGTAGCGCACGCCCTTGCCCTTGTACGGGTCAGGCTTGCGCAGCCCGCGGATCTTCGCGGAGACCTCACCGACCAGCTGCTTGTCGATCCCGTGGACCACGAAGCGGGTCGGGGTCTGCACCTCGAAGCGGATGCCCTCCGGGGCCTTGACCGGCACCGGGTGGCTGTACCCGAGGGCAAACTCCAGGTCGGAGCCCTTGGCCTGGACACGGTAACCGACGCCGACGATCTCCAGGGTCTTCGAGTATCCGGCGGTGACGCCGGTGACCATGTTGGAGACCAGGGTGCGAGTCAGGCCGTGCAGCGACCGGGAGCGACGCTCATCGTCGGGCCGGGTCACGAGGAGCCGACCGTCCTCCGTGTTCACCACGATCGGCTCGGCCACGACGTGGCTCAGGGTCCCTTTGGGCCCCTTGACGGTGATGGTGGCTCCCTCGACGGTGATATCGACACCGCTGGGGACGGGAATGGGCAGGCGCCCGATCCGTGACATCGCTCGCCCTCCTTACCAGATGTAGGCGAGGACTTCCCCGCCCACGCCCCGCTTGCCCGCCTGCTTGTCGGTCAGCAAACCCGACGAGGTGGAGATGATGGCGACGCCCAGGCCCCCGAGGACCTTCGGGAGGTTCGTCGCCTTGGCATAGACCCGCAGACCCGGCTTGCTGATGCGCTTGATCCCGGCGATCGAGCGTTCCCGGTTGGGGCCGTACTTCAGATCGATGACCAGGGTGTGGCCGACGCCGCCAGCCGAGGTCGCGTCCTCGACGTGCCAGCCGGAGATGTATCCCTCCTGCTGGAGGATCTCGGCGATGTGCGTCTTGATCTTGCTGTGGGGCATCACCACGCGGTCGTGGTACGCCCGGCTGGCGTTACGGACACGCGTGAGCATGTCCGCAATCGGATCGGTCATCGTCATGGCTTGACGCCTTTCTCACGGCGGTTCCCGCCAGTGCCGAGGTCGTCCTCGGCCGCCGGGCCTACCGCGATCGGGTGGAGGTGCGGTGGTGGTGCGGTGGAACCGTGCTGCCGGTGCCGCCGTTCCGGCCCCGGTCCGGGGCGCGGTACCGGCCTACCAGGAGCTCTTGGTGACGCCGGGCAGCTCGCCGCGGTGCGCCATCTGCCGCAGGCATACCCGGCAGAGCCCGAAGCCCCGGTACACCGAGCGGGAGCGGCCGCAGCGCTGGCATCGGGTGTAACCCCGGACCGCGTACTTCGGCTTACGGTTCGACTTCTCGATCAGTGCTTTCTTGGCCATCTCTCTAGTTCTCCCGGAAGGGGAAGCCCAGCGCCCGCAGGAGCGCCCGGCCCTCGTCGTCGGTGGTCGCGGTGGTGACGACCGTGATGTCCATGCCCCGAACCCGATCGATCCGGTCGATGTCGATCTCGTGGAAGATCGACTGCTCGGTCACCCCGAAGGTGTAGTTGCCGGCACCGTCGAACTGCTTCGGCGACAGCCCGCGGAAGTCACGGATACGCGGCAGCGCGATGGTGACGAGGCGGTCGAGGAACTCCCACATCCGGTCACCACGCAACGTCACCTTGGCGCCGATCGGCATCCCTTCGCGCAGCTTGAACTGGGCGATGGACTTCTTCGCGCGCCGGACCGCGGGCTTCTGGCCGGTGATGGCCGCAAGATCCCGCACAGCGCCATCGATCAGCTTCGCGTCCCGGGCGGCGTCTCCGACCCCCATGTTGACGACGACCTTGACGACGCCGGGGATCTGCATGACGTTGCGGTAGGAGAACTGCTCCCGCAGCGCCGGGGCGATCTCGTCGCGGTACCGCTGCTTGAGCCGTGGGACCGGGCGAGCGCCAATAGGCCGGCCTTCGATGGTCCGGCCCTCGGTGGTCACAGTCATGGTCTAATCTCGTTTCCCAACTGCTCGACTGCTCGCTCGGCCTACAGCTCGGTACCGGTGCGCCGCGAGACACGCACCTTGGTGCCGTCGTCGTTGATGCGGTAACCGATCCGGGTCGGCTTCCCGTCAGACGGGTCGACGATCATCACGTTGCTCACGTGGATCGGCGCCTCCTGGGTGATGATGCCCCCGGACTGCGAGCCGCGTGTGCCCTGCTGGACGCGGGTGTGCCGGGTGATCCGGTTCGCGCCCTCGACGAGGACCTTGTTCTGCTCCGGATAGGCGCGGATGACCTTACCCTTGAGCCCACGGTCCTTGCCGGTGATGATCTGGACCGTGTCGCCTTTCTTGATCTTCAAAGTGGCCACGGTCACAGCACCTCCGGCGCCAGCGAGATGATCTTCATGAACTTCTTGTCACGCAGCTCCCGGCCGACCGGCCCGAAGATGCGGGTGCCCCGAGGGTCACCACCGTCCCGGATGAGCACCGCCGCGTTCTCGTCGAAGCGGATGTAGGAGCCGTCCGGCCGCCGGCGCTCCTTGGTGGTACGCACCACGACCGCCTTGACCACGTCGCCGCGCTTCACGCCGGCGCCGGGCAGGGCGTCCTTCACCGTGCCGACGATGATGTCGCCGATCCCCGCGTAACGACGCCCAGAGCCGCCGAGCACCCGGATGCAGAGAATCTCCCGCGCTCCGGTGTTGTCGGCGACCCGAAGTCGCGACTCCTGCTGAATCACTTTCCGCTCCTGATCACCCGGTACTACTGATCACCCGGTCCTGCCCGGCCCCGGCGTCCGGGCCAGAACTACTTCACTACTTCGCCTTCTCCAAGACCTGAACGATCCGCCACCGCTTGGTCGCCGACAACGGCCGCGTTTCCATCAGCAGGACGCGGTCGCCGACACCGGTGGTGCCGCTCTCGTCGTGCGCCTTGACCTTCTTGGTACGACGGATCGTCTTGCCGTACAGCGGGTGCTGCACCCGGTCCTCGACCGCGACCACGACGGTCTTGGTCATCTTGTCGCTGACCACGAGGCCCTCGCGGACCTTGCGGAATCCGCGGGCGGGAGCCGCCGCGTCCGTGCTCTGCGAAGCCTCCTGGGAGGCCGTCTCGTCTGTCACTGTCCTCACGCCCGTTCCGACTGCGTCGCGTCATCGTCCGCCGCGCCGGCCGCCACCGCCGGATCGTCGGTGATACCCAGCTCCCGTTCGCGCATGACGGTGTAGATCCGGGCGATATCGCGCCGCACGGCCTGCAGCCGGCGGTTGTTCGACAGCTGCCCGGTCGCCGCCTGGAACCGGAGGTTGAACAGCTCCTCCTTGGCCTCCCGAAGCTTGTCGACGAGCTCCTCGCCCGACAGGCTCCGCAGCTCGTCCGCGGTAGCGATAGCCATTACGCACCACCTTCACGGACCACGAAACGGCACTTCATCGGCAGCTTGTGGATAGCCCGCCGCATCGCCTCGCGGGCCACCGGCTCCGCGACCCCGGACAGCTCGAACAGGACCCGGCCCGGCTTGACGTTCGCGACCCACCACTCGGGCGAGCCCTTACCAGAACCCATCCGGGTCTCGGCCGGCTTCTTGGTCAGCGGACGGTCCGGGTAGATGTTGATCCAGACCTTTCCACCACGACGGATGTGCCGGGTCATCGCGATACGGGCCGACTCGATCTGCCGGTTCGTCACGTAGGCCGACTCCAAGGCCTGGATCCCGTACTCACCGAACGTGACCCGGGTTCCGCCCTTGGCGGCACCGGTCCGCCCGGGGTGGTGCTGCTTGCGGTGCGCGACCTTCCGGGGAATCAGCATGTCTATTCCTCCGCCTTCTCCGGAGTGTTCGCCACGGCCGCCTCGGCCGGCGCACTCGCCGCCGCGGTGGCGGGCTCCGCGACGGGTGCCGTCGGCTCGGTCGCCGCGGCCTCGCCCGCCGGAGTCTCAGCCGGGGCGTTCCCGCCGCCACCACCACGGCCCCGGCGCTCGCCGCGGGCCGCCGCCCGGCCCGCTTCGGTCCCGCCCTGGGTCGTGCCGGACGAGCCGGAACGCGGCCCGCGGCGCGGGCGCTCCCGGCGGGTCTGGCGCTGCAGCGCCTCCTGCGCCTCACGCTCGGCCCGGCTCTGGACGATGTCGCCCTTGTAGATCCAGACCTTCACGCCGATGCGGCCGAAGTTCGTCCGAGCCTCATAGAAGCCGTAGTCGATGTCCGCGCGAAGGGTGTGCAACGGCACCCGACCCTCGCGGTAGAACTCCGACCGGCTCATCTCGGCGCCGCCGAGACGACCCGAGCACTGCACCCGGATCCCCTTCGCGCCGCCCTTCATCGCGGTCTGCATGGCCTTGCGCATCGCCCGGCGGAAGCTGACCCGGCTGGAGAGCTGCTCGGCCACCCCTTGGGCGACGAGTTGGGCGTCGACCTCGGGGTTCTTCACCTCGAGGATGTTGAGCTGCACCTGCTTGCCGGTGAGCTTTTCCAGGTCGCCACGGATGCGGTCGGCCTCGGCGCCACGGCGACCGATGACGATGCCCGGGCGCGCGGTGTGGATGTCCACCCGCAGCCGCCCCTGGGTCCGCTCGATGTCGACCCGGCTGATGCCGGCCCGCTCCATGCCCCGCGACATCATCTTACGGATCTTCACGTCCTCGCCGACGTACGCCTTGTACTGCTTGTCGGCGTACCAACGGGAGGTGAACTCCGAGGTGATGCCAAGCCGGAACCCGTGCGGGTTGACCTTCTGCCCCACTACCGGGCCCTCCTTGTCGTCTTCGCGCCCCGGCCGGCCGCGGAGACCGGCTCCCGGCTCTCCACCACGACGGTGATGTGGCTGGTGCGCTTGCGGATCCGGTAGGCCCGGCCCTGAGCTCGGGGCCGGATGCGCTTGAGCGTCGGCCCCTCGTCCACGTAGACCTCGCCGACCCACAGGGTGGCCGGATCGAGGCTGTGGTTGTTCTCGGCGTTCGCCGCAGCGCTGGCGACAACCTTGTACACGTCCTCGCTGGCCGCCTGCGGAGCGAACCGGAGGATGTCCAGCGCCTCGCCGACCGAGCGCCCGCGCACCAGGTCGACGACCCGGCGGGCCTTCGTCGGCGAGACCCGGACATAGCGGGCCGAGGCCTTCGCCCCGGGAAGACCGGCCCGGGTCAGGCCGTCAACGAGATCGTCAGCCACGGCGTGACCTCCGGTCCTCCTTGACGTGGCCACGGAAGGTCCGGGTCGGGGCGAACTCGCCGAGCTTGTGCCCGACCATGCCCTCGGTGATGAAGACCGGGACGTGCTTGCGGCCGTCGTGCACGGCGATCGTGTGCCCCAGCATGTCGGGGATCACGGTCGACCGGCGCGACCAGGTCTTGATGACGTGCTTGGTGCCCTTGGAGTTCTGCAGATCCACCTTCTTGAGCAGGTGGTCGTCGACGAACGGGCCCTTTTTCAGACTGCGTGGCATGGCTGTGTCTCCTCCTTCCTGCTCAGATCCGATGGGTACGGCTGGTCGGCGGCGCGCTGGTGGCCGACGCGGCCCGGGGCCTGGAGATCACCATTACCGCCGCCTGTTCTGCTTGCGACGACGCACAATGAGCGCGTCGGACGACTTGCGGGTCGCCCGGGTCCGCCCCTCCGGACGGCCCTTGGGATTGACGGGGTGACGACCGCCGGAGGTCTTACCCTCACCACCACCGTGCGGGTGGTCGACCGGGTTCATCGCGACACCGCGCACGGTGGGTCTGCGACCCTTCCAGCGCATCCGGCCGGCCTTACCCCAGTTGATGTTGCTCTGCTCCGCGTTGCCGACCTCGCCGACCGTCGCGCGGCAGCGCACATCCACGTTGCGGATCTCACCGGAGGGCATCCGCAGCTGAGCGTAGGGGCCGTCCTTCGCGACGAGCTGCACACTCGTGCCGGCGCTACGGGCGATCTTCGCACCACCGCCGGGACGCAGCTCGATGGCGTGCACCACCGTGCCGGTCGGGATGTTGCGCAGCGGCAGCGCGTTGCCGGGCTTGATGTCGGCGCCCACGCCGGAACTGACCGTGTCGCCCTGCCTGAGCTTGACCGGCGCGAGGATGTAGCGCTTCTCGCCGTCGAGGTAGTGCAGCAGCGCGATCCGGGCGGTGCGGTTGGGGTCGTACTCGATGTGCGCGACCTTGGCCGGCACCCCGTCCTTGTCCCGCCGGAAGTCGATGACCCGGTACGCCCGCTTGTGCCCGCCGCCCTGGTGCCGGGTGGTGATCCGGCCGTGGACGTTGCGCCCGCCCTTGGAGTGCAGCGGGCGGACCAGCGACTTCTCCGGGTGGTCACGAGTGATCTCGACGAAGTCGGCCACGCTCGCACCACGACGCCCCGGCGTCGTCGGCTTGTACCTACGAATACCCATGGCTTCCTACCGTCCTGGACCCACCGCCGCCGCGGAGCGCACGCGCTCAGGCACCGGGGCCTCCGAAGATCTCGATCGTGTCACCGGGAGCCAGGCTCACCAGGGCCCGCTTGGAGGCGGACCGGTGTCCCCAGCCGTGCTTGGTCCGCTTGCGCTTGCCCTGCCGGTTGATGGTGTTCACCCGCAGGACCCGCACATTGAAGATCTGCTGGACCGCGAGCTTGATCTGGGTCTTGTTCGCGTCCGGACGCACGATGAAGGTGTAGACGTTCTCGTCGAGCAGGCCGTAGCTCTTCTCGGAGACGACCGGCCGCAGGATCACGTCACGCGGGTCGGGAATCACTTGTTCTCCTCCGCCCCGGCCACACCTTCGGTGCCCGCGGCAGCCTCGGTCCCGGCGGTGGAGGTTGCCGGACGGGTGTCACGAGCAAGGAACGCGGCCAGCGCATCCTCGATGAAGACCACGTCGTCGCTCACCAGCACGTCATAGGTATTGAGCTGGCCCGGGTCGAGCAGGTGCACCGCCGCGACGTTGCGCAGGCTCTTCCAGGTCAGCTCGTCCGAACGGCTCGCCACCACCAGCACCCGGCGGGTGTCGGCGATCGTCCGCAGCGCGGTGACCGCGCTCTTCGTCGACGGCGTCTCGCCGGAGACCAGCGAGGACACCACGTGCACCCGGTTGTTGCGGGCCCGGTCGGACAGCGCGCCGCGCAGCGCGGCGGCCTTCATCTTCTTCGGGGTCCGCTGGTCGTATCTGCGCGGTGTGGGGCCGTGTACGGTGCCACCGCCGGTGAACTGCGGAGCCCGCAGCGATCCCTGCCGGGCCCGGCCGGTGCCCTTCTGCCGATACGGCTTGCGGCCACCGCCGCGGACCTCGCCGCGGGTCTTCGTGTCGTGCGTGCCCTGGCGGGCCGCCGCGAGCTGCGCCACCACGACCTGGTGGATCAGCGGGATGTTGAGCGGCACGTCGAACACGCCACCGGGCAGCTCGACGCTGCCGCCTTCGCCCCCGTTCGGCGCGTGCACCGCGACGGTGCGCGCGGTGACGCTCGGGTCGGATGTGGCCACCCGGCTCATGCCGAGACCTCCTCACCGGTACCGGCCAGCTCGGCCGCCGGGGCGATGGCCTCGGGCGCCGGGCGCTTGGCCGCGCTGCGCACGAGGACCAGACCACCATCCGGGCCGGGCACCGCACCCCTGACCAGCAGATAGCCACGCTCGGTGTCGACGGCGTGGATCGTCAGCCCCGAGGTCGTGGTGCGCACGTGACCCATCCGGCCGGCCATGCGCAGGCCCTTGAACACGCGACCGGGCGTGGCGCAGCCGCCGACCGACCCCGGCGAGCGGTGCTTGCGCTCGACGCCGTGCCCCGCGCCCAGACCCTTGAACCCGTGACGCTTCATGACACCGGCGAACCCCTTGCCCTTCGAGGTGCCGGTGACGTCAACGACGGTCCCGGCGGAGAACACCTCGCCGGTCAGCTCCTGGCCGGGCCGGTAGTTGCCGGCATCGGCGGTCCGCAGCTCGACGAGGTGGCGCCGGGGCGTCACCCCGCTGGTGGCGAAGTGGCCGCGGGCGGGTTTGTTGATCTTACGCGGGTCGACCTCGCCGTAACCGAGCTGAACGGCCGAGTAGCCGTCCGAGTCAGGCGTCTTGACCTGCGTGACGACGTTGGGTCCGGCCTTGATGACGGTGACCGGCACGACGCGGTTGTTCGCGTCCCATACCTGGGTCATCCCGAGCTTGGTGCCCAGGAGCCCTCTGTAGTTGCGGATGAGCATGACTGCGCCGGCCCCTCTTACAGCTTGATCTCGATATCGACGCCGGCGGGCAGGTCGAGGCGCATAAGCGAGTCGACCGTCTTGGGCGTCGGGTCAAGAATGTCGATCAGCCGCTTGTGCGTCCGCATCTCGAAGTGCTCGCGGCTGTCCTTGTACTTGTGCGGCGACCGGATGACGCAGTAGATGTTCTTCTCCGTCGGCAGCGGCACCGGTCCCGCGACCTGCGCGCCCGTCCGCGTCACCGTCTCGACGATCTTCCGCGCCGAGCTGTCGATGACCTCGTGGTCATAGGCCTTGAGCCGGATGCGGATCTTCTGTGCCGCCATGGTGGGCTTCGCCTGTCCTGTCTGTCTCGTCCGGCCGGTATCGCTACCGGGTCACCGCCCGTAGATCCTCACCGCCGGCCGCGCGGCGAGCCTGGCGCCCCGCCGCCGGCGGAAAGAACCTGCCGGTTGTACCGCTGTCTCGTGCCGGTCCCGCTCGACGTGTCGACCGGGACCGGGCTGCGTCCCTTGCCGGCGGCCGGTTGTCCTCGGCAGCCGAGTCTCGCGAGAGCCTTGCCTGGTCAGGCAGCGCAGTGGGCGGTGGGTCCGTACACACGCCCGGACCCACCGCCCACGGCTACTACTTGAGAACCTTCGTAACCTGGCCCGCGCCGACGGTCCGGCCACCCTCGCGGATGGCGAAGCGCAGACCCTCCTCCATGGCGATCGGCTGGATCAGCTCGACCGTCATCTCGGTGTTGTCCCCCGGCATGACCATCTCCGTGCCCTCGGGGAGGGTCACGACGCCGGTCACGTCGGTGGTGCGGAAGTAAAACTGCGGGCGGTAGTTCTTGAAGAACGGCGTGTGCCGTCCGCCCTCATCCTTGTTGAGGATGTAGACGCGAGCCTCGAACACCGTGTGCGGGGTGATCGACTTCGGCTTGACGATGACCTGGCCGCGCTCGACGTCCTCCCGCTTGATACCGCGCAGGAGCAGACCGACGTTGTCGCCGGCACGCCCCTCGTCGAGCAGCTTGCGGAACATCTCGACACCGGTCACGGTGGTGGAGGTGGTCTCCGGCTTGATACCGACGATCTCCACGGTCTCGTTGACCTTGACGATTCCGCGCTCGACGCGACCGGTGACCACGGTGCCACGACCGGTGATCGTGAAGACGTCCTCGATCGGCATGAGGAACGGCCGGTCGATGTCACGCTGCGGCTCGGGGATCGACTCGTCGACCGCCGCCATGAGCTCGAGGAGCTTGGCGCCCCACTCCTTGTCGCCCTCCAGCGCCTTGAGCGCGGAGACCCGGACGACCGGAACGTCGTCGCCCGGGAACTCGTACGAGCTCAGCAGCTCCCGGACCTCCAGCTCGACGAGCTCGAGGATCTCCTCGTCGTCGACCATGTCGGCCTTGTTCAGGGCGACGACAATGTAGGGCACGCCGACCTGGCGGGCGAGGAGCACGTGCTCCTTCGTCTGCGGCATCGGGCCGTCGGTGGCGGACACGACCAGGATCGCGCCGTCCATCTGAGCGGCACCGGTGATCATGTTCTTGATGTAGTCAGCGTGTCCCGGGCAGTCGACGTGCGCATAGTGCCGGGTGTCGGTCTGGTACTCGACGTGGGCGATCGAGATCGTGATGCCGCGGGCCTTCTCCTCCGGCGCCTTGTCGATCTGGTCGAACGGCGTGAAGGGGTTGAGGTCTGGGTAGGCGTCGTGCAGGACCTTGGTGATCGCCGCGGTCAGGGTCGTCTTGCCGTGGTCGATGTGACCAATGGTGCCGATATTGACGTGCGGCTTCGTCCGCTCGAACTTCTGCTTCGCCACGGGTGTCCCTCCAAGGACGGGTGGTGTCGTGCTGTGTAGTCAGGTAGGGGTATTGCTCACGCCGTGAGGGCGCTCACTCTCCCCGGGCCTTGGCGATGATCTCCTTGGCGACGTTCGCGGGAACCTCGGCGTAGGAGTCGAACTGCATGGAGTAGCTCGCCCGGCCGGAGGTCTTCGAGCGAAGATCACCAACGTAGCCGAACATCTCCGACAGTGGCACCAGCGCCCGTACGATCCGGGAGCCCCCCCGCTCCTCCATCGCCTGGATCTGCCCACGGCGGGAGTTCAGGTCGCCGATCACGTCACCCATGTGGTCCTCGGGGGTGGTGACCTCGACGGCCATCAGGGGCTCGAGCAGCACCGGGTCGGCCTTGCGGGCCGCGTCCTTGAACGCCATCGAACCGGCGATCTTGAATGCGAGTTCGGACGAGTCGACGTCATGGAACTGGCCGTCGAGCAGGGTGACCTTGACGTCCACCAGCGGATAGCCGGCGAGCACGCCGAACTCCATGGCCTCCTGGCAGCCCGCATCCACCGAGGGGATGTACTCCCGGGGGATGCGACCACCCGTGACCTTGTTCTCGAACTCGTAGCCACCGCCGTCGCCGCCGGAGGGCTCCAGGTTGATGATCACCCGGGCGTACTGGCCGGATCCACCCGTCTGCTTCTTGTGGGTGTAGTCGACCTTCTCCACCTTGCGGCGGATCGTCTCCCGGTAGGCCACCTGCGGCTTGCCGACGTTCGCCTCGACACCGAACTCGCGGCGCATCCGGTCGACCAGCACATCCAAGTGCAGCTCGCCCATGCCGGCGATGATCGTCTGACCGGTCTCCTCGTCGGTGCGGACCTGGAAGGTCGGGTCCTCCTCGGCGAGCCGCTGGATGGCGGTGCCCAGCTTCTGCTGGTCGGCCTTGGTCTTCGGCTCGATCGCGACGTGGATGACCGGCGCCGGGAACGTCATCGACTCCAGGATCACCGGGGCGTTCGGGTCGCAGAGCGTGTCACCCGTGGTGGTGTTCTTCAGCCCCACCACGGCCACGATCTGTCCCGCGCCGACGCCCTCCCGGTCCTCCCGGTGGTTGGCGTGCATCTGCAGGATGCGGCCGACACGCTCCTTGCGGTCCTTCGTCGAGTTCAGCACCGGCGAACCACCAGTCAGCTTGCCGGAGTACACCCGGATGTAGGTCAGCTTACCCACGTACGGGTCACTCATGATCTTGAAGGCGAGCGCGGAAAACGGCTCGTCCTCGCTCGGCTCCCGGCGGACCTCGGTCTCCTCGTCACCGACCGCATGGCCGACGGTGGCGCCGATGTCCAGCGGGTTCGGCAGGAAGTCGACGACGGCGTCGAGCATGGGCTGGACGCCCTTGTTCTTGAACGCCGAACCGCACAGCACCGGGTTGACCTTGCTCGCCAGGGTCGCGCGGCGCAGGGCTGCGACGAGCTGCTCCGTGGAGGGCTCCTCACCCTCGAGGTAGAGCTCCATGAGCTCGTCGTCGTTCTCAGCGACGGTCTCGAGGAGCTTGTCGCGCCACTCCTGCGCGGCCTCAAGGTGATCCCGCGGGATGTCGACGGTCTCGTAAGAGGCGCCCTTGTCCTCGGTCTTCCAGAGGAGGCCCTTCATGCGGACCAGGTCGATGACACCGCGGAAGTCGGCCTCCACGCCCCACGGGAGCTGGATCACGGCCGGCGTCGCGTCGAGCCGGTCGATCATCATCTCCACGCAGCGGTGGAACTCGGCACCGACCCGGTCCATCTTGTTGACGAAGGCGATACGCGGGACGTTGTAACGGTCGGCCTGCTTCCAGACCGTCTCGCTCTGCGGCTCGACTCCGGCGACCGCGTCGAAGACCGCGACCGCACCGTCAAGGACCCGCAGCGAGCGCTCCACCTCGACGGTGAAGTCGACATGGCCGGGGGTATCGATGATGTTGATGGTGTGGTCGCGCCAGAGACAGGTGGTGGCCGCGGAGGTGATGGTGATCCCCCGCTCCTGCTCCTGCTCCATCCAGTCCATCGTGGCGCCGCCCTCGTGGACCTCACCGATCTTGTAGTTCACACCGGTGTAGAAGAGGATGCGCTCGGTGGTGGTGGTCTTGCCCGCGTCGATGTGGGCCATGATCCCGATGTTGCGGGTCCCGGCCAGCAAGGAACGTACGTCAGATGGCATGTCGGATCACCAGCGGTAGTGGGCGAAGGCCTTGTTGGACTCCGCCATCTTGTGGGTGTCCTCCCGGCGCTTCACGCTGGCGCCGAGGCCGTTGCTTGCGTCGATGAGCTCGTTCATCAGCCGCTCGGTCATCGTCTTCTCGCGACGAGCCCGGGAGTAGCCGACGATCCAGCGCAGCGCGAGGGTAGTGCTCCGGCCGGCGCGAACCTCGACCGGAACCTGGTAGGTGGCACCACCCACCCGGCGGCTGCGCACCTCCAGCGTCGGCTTGACGTTGTCCAGCGCACGCTTGAGCGTGACGACCGGGTCGTTGCCGGTCTTGTTCTTCGCACCCTCGAGTGCGCCGTACACGATGCGCTCCGCGACCGACTTCTTACCGCTCAACAGCACCTTGTTCACCAGCGCGGTCACCAGCGGCGACCCGTACACCGGGTCGACCACCACGGTGTGCTTGGGCGCAGGCCCCTTGCGCGGCATCAGCCCTTCTCCTTCTTCGCGCCGTAGCGGCTACGAGCCTGCTTACGGTTACGGACGCCCTGCGTGTCGAGAGCGCCTCGGACGATCTTGTACCGGACACCCGGAAGATCCTTCACTCGGCCACCGCGAACCAGGACGATCGAGTGCTCCTGCAGGTTGTGGCCGACCCCGGGGATGTAGGCGGTGACTTCGATCCCGCTGTTCAACCGGACCCGGGCCACCTTGCGCAGGGCCGAGTTCGGCTTCTTCGGGGTGGTCGTGTAGACGCGGGTGCACACACCACGACGCTGAGGGCTTCCCTTGAGTGCCGGGGTCTTGGTCTTCTCGACCTTGTCCTGCCGGCCCTTGCGGACCAGCTGCTGGATCGTGGGCAACGCCGCTCCCGTTCCTGTCACGCCTCGTCGTACTGCCTTGGGCAACCAGACCGGTACGCCGGCCTACCTGCTGCTGTGGTCCGCACCCGATCCACCGGAGTGTCCTCGAGCGGCTTCTCCGACCCACGCGGTCGGGCGTGTCGCGCCATTCGACCGAAACCTCGATGCGATGATCCAGTTCCGGTGAGGAGCACGCCAGCCCGCCCGTCCGCTTTGCGGAACCGAGCTCGACAGTCGCCGACGGATACCCGAACAGTGACTTTACGTCAACCTAGCGAGCACCACGGCGCCACATCGAAGTGCAGGACGCACGCCGGAGCCACGTGGACTCCGACCACAGGGCTCAACAGTACTCCACGCCCGCGCCAGGTGTCGAACGGGGGTGTCCGGCGAAATCCCACGCAGACCCCACGCGCACTATGCACTCGACGGGCGTACGCACTCGACGGGCGGCACAGGCGGGCACCAGCACGGCCCCCCGTACTGGCACGCTGTACCTACTGGCACGCTGTACGGGACAGCACGATACCGGCATCGGAGGGCCCGCGAGGACATGTCTGACGCAGCCGGCGCACGATTCGCGGCCGCCTCCACCCGACGCCGGCCGAGCCGGGACGCGCTGCTCGCGGCCTACGGGACCACCGTCCCGGACCTGGTCGCCCCGGCCACCGTCGTGCTGCTCTGCGGGATCAACCCGTCCCTCGAGTCCGGGGCCACCGGCTTTCACTTCGGCACGCCGAGCAACCGGCTGTGGCCGGTGCTGCACCTCGCCGGCTTCACCCCACGCCGGTTGCATCCCAGCGAGACCGACGAACTGGTCCGCCGGGGCATCAGCATCACCAATCTCGTCCACCGCTCCACCGCGCGCGCCGACGAGATCAGCGATGACGAGGTCCGCGCCGGCGTGCCCCGGCTCACCGAACTCGTCGAACGGGTCGCACCCCGGTGGGTGGCCTTCCTCGGCTTGGCCGCCTACCGGATCGGGTTCGGACGCCGCGGCGCGAAGGTCGGCCGCCAGGCGGAGACCCTGGGATCCGCCGGCGTCTGGCTCCTGCCCAATCCGAGCGGCCTGAACGCGCACTACCAGCTGCCCGACCTGGTCCGGGTCTACGGCGAGCTACGCGAAACCGCCTATTCCTGACCCACCCGCCACGTTTCCGAGGAGGGTCGCCGCCAGGCCGGCCGGCAGATGCGTGCGTACCGGGGCCCAGAAGTCGGCTCCGGGGGGCGCCTCGACCTCGATGCGGGAGCCGCCGGCCCAAGCCGCATCGAAGGCGAGCCGCCACGAGTGCAGCAGGGTGCGGGCGGTGGCATCGCGGCCGAACAGCGGATCGCCCTCGATCGGGTGCCCGATCCAGGCCAGATGCACCCGGATCTGGTGGCGCCGCCCGCTGACCGGCGTGACCGCGAGCAGGGTGTACTCACCGCCCTCCCACACCCGGATGAAGGTCGTGACGGACGGGTATGTCCGGACGTGGGGAAACACCGCGGCGGGCGGAACCGTCCAGCGTCCGACGCCGGCGCCGGCGCCGGTCGGGCCAACCTCTGCCCGGGCCGCCTCCGCCAAGGGGGCCGCCTCCCCCAGGTCGGCCACCTCCGCCAAGGGGGCCGCCTCCCCCAGGTCGGCCACCTCCGCCAAGGGGGCCNCCTCCCCCAGGTCGGCCACCTCCGCCAAGGGGGCCACCTCCGCCAGGTCGGCCATGATGTCGGCCCGGTTCGCCGCCACCCGGACCCGACTCTTGCGCCCCACACTCAGCGGCAGGTCGACGGTCCCCGAGGCGGGCAGTCCGCGGGTGCGGGTCAGGACGAGGTAGCGCTTGTCCACCGTGCGGCGCTGGAACTGCCGGGTGAGATCACCGTGGAACCGCAACTGCCGGGCGAAGAGCACCAGGCCCGAGGTGACCTTGTCGATGCGGTGCACCGGGAACAGCTCCTCGCCGTCATCCCCGGCGAGGGTGACGAGATCGGTGTCGTGCCGCTCTCCCATGACCGAGATGCCGACGGGTTTGTCGAGCACGAGAATGGCCTCATCCTCGTAGATCATTCGTTCCCGGCGAATCTCGGTCCACTCGCGGTCAGCCCCGGTCACGTCCACTGCCGGGGAGCGCTTCGATGACCACTGTCCGATAAGGCGCGGCCAACCGACTCAGGTCGTCGTGGTCGCCGGTCAGAATCACGCCGCCGCCACCTTCCACCGCCACCGCATGTACCTGCCCCTGTCCTGCCGATTTTCGCCTCTGCGCGCTGTCCCACCAGCGGGCTTCGGACCTGGACGCGCAACCGGCCCGGCACCCTGGTGAGGGCGCCGGGCCGGTCCTGATCGATCGGGCTTCGGTCGGGCTCTGGTCAGCTCCGCTCGGTCAGCCTCGCGACCTGCTTACGCGCGGCCTGCTCAGCGGAAGTCTCCCGAGCTGCGGTAGTCGAACTCGTCCAGCGGGACCGCCTGGCCGGAGCCCGTGCCGAACGCACCGTACTCGACGCCGCCGTCCTCGTAGGCACCGACGGAGTACATCGCCGCACGTGCCTCCTCGGTCGGCTCGACCCGGATGTTGCGGTACCGGGAGATCCCGGTGCCGGCCGGGATGAGCTTTCCGATGATGACGTTCTCCTTCAGGCCGACGAGCGAGTCCGACCGGGCGTTGATCGCCGCGTCGGTGAGCACCCGAGTCGTCTCCTGGAAGGAGGCCGCCGACAGCCACGACTCGGTCGCCAGCGACGCCTTGGTGATTCCCATGAGGACCGGGCGGGCCGAGGCCGGCTGGCCACCGGTTTCCACCACCCGACGGTTCTCCGCCTCGAACCGGGCCCGCTCGCAGAGCTCACCGGGCAGCAGGGTGGTGTCGCCCGACTCGAGAACGTTCACCCGCTTGAGCATCTGGCGGATGATGATTTCGATGTGCTTGTCGTGGATCGACACACCCTGCGACCGGTAGACCTCCTGGACCTGGTCCACCAGGTGGAGCTGGACCTGGCGCGGCCCGAGGATGCGCAACACCTCGTGCGGGTCGACGGCACCGTCGACAATCTGGCTGCCGACCTCGATGTGGTCGCCCTCGCGGACCCGCAGGCGCGAACGCCGCGAGACCGGGTAGGCGATCTCGTCGCTGCCGTCGTCCGGCACCACCACGACCTTGAAGGTCTTCTCGGTCTCCTCGATCTTCACCCGGCCGGAGACCTCGGTGATGGGGGCCTTGCCCTTCGGGCTGCGCGCCTCGAACAGCTCGACGACACGCGGCAGACCCTGGGTGATGTCGTCGCCGGCGACGCCACCGCTGTGGAAGGTACGCATCGTCAGCTGGGTGCCGGGCTCACCGATGGACTGCGCGGCGACGATGCCGACGGCCTCACCGACGTCAACCAGCTTGCCGGTGGCGAGCGAGCGCCCGTAGCACTGGGCGCACACCCCCATCCGGGACTCGCAGGTCAGCGCCGAGCGGACCCGCACCTGCTCGATGCCGGCCTCGATGATCTGGCTGATCGCGACGTCCCCGGCGTCGGTGCCGGCGGGCACGATGACCTCGCCGTTCGCGTCGATCGCGTCGGAGGCCAGCGTCCGCGCGTACGCCGAGGTCTCGGCATACCGGTCCCGGACCAGCACCCCGTCGGCGCCCTTGCGGGCGATCCGAGTGAGGATGCCGCGCTCGGTGCCGCAGTCCTCCTCGCGGACGATGACATCCTGGCTGACGTCGACGAGCCGCCGGGTCAGGTACCCCGAGTCCGCGGTGCGCAGGGCGGTGTCGGCGAGTCCCTTACGGGCACCGTGGGTGGAGATGAAGTACTCCAGCACGGTCAGGCCCTCGCGGAAGTTCGCCTTGATCGGCCGCGGGATGATCTCACCTTTCGGGTTGGAGACCAGACCACGCATGCCGGCGAGCTGCCGGATCTGCATCATGTTTCCAGCGGCTCCGGAGTTGACCAGCACGTAGACCGGGTTGGTCTCCGGGAAGTTCTCCTCCATCGCCTCGGCGATCTTGTTGGTCGCCTCGGTCCAGATCTGGACCAGCTCGCTGCGGCGCTCCTCGTCGGACAGGAAGCCGCGGTCGAACTGCTTCTGGACCCGGTCGGCACGCTGCTCGTAGTCGTCGAGGATCTCGGCCTTGTTCGGCGGCGCGACGACGTCCTCGATCGCGACGGTGACCCCGGACCGGGTGGCCCAGTAGAAACCGGCGCTCTTCAGGGCGTCCAGGGTCGCCGCTACCTGGATCTTCGGGTACCGCTCGGCCAGGTCGTTGACGATCGCGGCCTGGGCCTTCTTGTTCAGCTGGGCGTTGATGAAGGGGTAGCCCTCCGGCAGCGCCTCGTTGAGCAGGCAACGACCGAACGTGGTCTCCAGGGTGAACACGTCCCCGGTGACCCAGTCGGCGGGCGGGACCCAGTCCGACGGCGGGGTGGTGTCCCGCAACCGCACCCTGATCTTCGCCTGAAGGGCGACCTCCCGGGCGTCGAAGGCCATCTGCGCCTCGGCGACGCTGGAGAACGACCGCCCCTCGCCGAGCGCCCCCTCGGCCAGGCGGGACAGGTGGAACACCCCGGTCACCATGTCGAGGCTCGGCATCGCCAGCGGCCGGCCCGATGCGGGCGAGAGAATGTTGTTGCTCGACAGCATCAGGATCCGCGCCTCGGCCTGCGCCTCGGCGGACAGCGGCAGGTGCACCGCCATCTGGTCACCGTCGAAGTCGGCGTTGAACGCCGTGCAGACCAGCGGGTGGATCTGGATGGCCTTGCCCTCGACGAGCTGCGGTTCGAAGGCCTGGATGCCGAGGCGGTGCAGGGTCGGCGCCCGGTTGAGCAGCACGGGGTGCTCGGTGATGACCTCCTCGAGCACGTCCCACACGACCGGGCGGGCCCGCTCGACCATCCGCTTCGCCGACTTGATGTTCTGCGCGTGGTTGAGGTCCACCAGGCGCTTCATCACGAACGGCTTGAACAGCTCCAGCGCCATCTGCTTGGGCAGACCGCACTGGTGCAGCTTGAGCTGCGGACCGACGACGATGACCGAACGGCCGGAGTAGTCGACCCGCTTGCCCAGCAGGTTCTGGCGGAACCGGCCCTGCTTGCCCTTGAGCATGTCGGACAGCGACTTCAGCGGGCGGTTACCCGGGCCGGTGACCGGCCGGCCGCGGCGGCCGTTGTCGAACAGCGCGTCGACGGCCTCCTGCAGCATCCGCTTCTCGTTGTTGACGATGATCTCGGGCGCGCCGAGGTCGAGCAGCCGCTTCAACCGGTTGTTCCGGTTGATCACCCGGCGGTACAGGTCGTTGAGGTCCGAGGTGGCGAACCGGCCACCATCGAGCTGCACCATCGGGCGCAGATCGGGTGGGATCACCGGGACGCAGTCGAGCACCATCCCCATCGGGGAGTTGCGGGTGTTCAGGAACGCGGAGACGACCTTGAGCCGCTTGAGCGCGCGGGCCTTCTTCTGCCCCTTGCCGCTGCGGATGGTCTCGCGCAGCGACTCGGCCTCGGCGGCCAGGTCGAAGTCGGCCAGCCGCCGCTGCAGCGCCTCGGCGCCCATACCGCCGTCGAAGTACGCACCGAAGCGGTCGCGCAGCTCGCGATAAAGCAGCTCGTCCGGCTCCAGGTCCTGGACCTTCATGTTCTTGAACCGGTCGAAGACGCGGTCGAGATCGTCGATCTTACGCTGCACCCGGTCCCGGAGCTGGCGCATCTCGCGCTCGGCCGACTCGCGGACCTTGCGTCGCGCGTCACCCTTGGCGCCCTCGGCCTCGAGCTGTGCGAGGTCGGCCTCGAGCCGCTTCTGCCGGACTTCCACGTCGGCGTTCTTCTTGTCCTCGAGCTGCTGCTTCTCGACGCCGATGCGGGCCTCGAGGGTCGGCAGATCGCGGTGGCGGGCGTCCGTGTCCACCTTTGTGATCATGTACGCGGCGAAGTAGATGACCTTCTCGAGGTCCTTCGGCGCGAGGTCCAGCAGGTAGCCGAGGCGGCTCGGGACACCCTTGAAGTACCAGATGTGGGTGACCGGCGCAGCCAGCTCGATGTGGCCCATGCGCTCACGGCGGACCTTGGCCCGGGTCACCTCGACGCCGCAGCGCTCACAGATGATGCCCTTGAACCGGACCCGCTTGTACTTGCCGCAGTAGCACTCCCAGTCCCGGGTCGGACCGAAGATCTTCTCGCAGAAGAGCCCGTCCTTCTCCGGCTTCAGGGTGCGGTAGTTGATCGTCTCGGGCTTCTTGACCTCACCGTGCGACCACTGGCGGATGTCATCCGCGGTGGCGAGACCGATGCGCAGTTCGTCGAAGAAGTTGACGTCCAGCAAGACTGTCGCCTGCTCTCTCTTTCTCGGTCGGGACGCTGGAGTCGGATGGAGCCGCCGGGGGCCTCGCCGCCCATCAGGGCGGGTGCGTCGGACCCCCGGCGTCCGTCAGACCTCCTCGACGCTGCTCGGCTCACGCCGGGACAGGTCGATCCCGAGTTCCTCCGCCGCACGGAAGACGTCCTCGTCGGTGTCACGCATCTCGATCTGCACGCCATCGCTGGAGAGCACCTCGACGTTGAGGCACAGCGACTGCATCTCCTTGATGAGCACCTTGAACGACTCCGGGATACCGGGCTCCGGAATGTTCTCGCCCTTGACGATCGCCTCGTAGACCTTGACCCGGCCCACGACGTCGTCGGACTTGATGGTCAGTAGTTCCTGCAGGGCGTAGGCGGCGCCGTAGGCCTCCAGCGCCCACACCTCCATCTCGCCGAACCGCTGGCCACCGAACTGCGCCTTACCACCCAGGGGCTGCTGGGTGATCATTGAGTAGGGACCGGTCGACCGAGCGTGGATCTTGTCGTCGACCAGGTGCAGCAACTTGAGGATGTAGATGTAGCCGACCGCCACCGGGTAGGGGTACGGCTCACCGGTCCGGCCGTCGAACAGCTTGGCCTTGCCGGAGGAGCCGATCAGCTGGATGCCGTCGCGGTTGGGCAGGGTGGAGTCGAGCAGACCGGTGATCTCCTCCTCGCGGGCACCGTCGAAGACGGGGGTCGCCACATTGGTGCCGGCCGAGGCGGCGTCCGCGCCGATGCCACGCAGCCGCTCCTTCCAGTCCTCGGTGCCGGAGTCGACCTGCCAGCCGGTCTTGGCCACCCACCCGAGGTGGGTCTCCAGGATCTGGCCGATGTTCATCCGCCGAGGCACACCATGCGGGTTGAGCACGACGTCGACCGGGGTCCCGTCCTCGAGGAAGGGCATGTCCTCGGCCGGGAGGATCTTCGCGATGACACCCTTGTTGCCGTGCCGGCCGGCAAGCTTGTCCCCGTCGGTGATCTTTCGCTTCTGGGCGACGTAGACCCGGACCAGCTCGTTGACCCCGGGCGGGAGCTCGTCGCCGTCCTCGCGGGAGAACACCCGCACGCCGATGACCTTGCCGGACTCACCGTGCGGCACCTTCAGCGAGGTGTCACGGACCTCCCGGGCCTTCTCCCCGAAGATCGCGCGCAACAGGCGCTCCTCGGGGGTCAGCTCGGTCTCGCCCTTGGGCGTGACCTTGCCGACCAGGACGTCGCCGGGCGAGACCTCGGCGCCGATCCGGATGATCCCCCGCTCGTCGAGGTCGGCGAGAACCTCCTCGGCGACGTTCGGGATGTCCCGGGTGATCTCCTCCGGGCCGAGCTTGGTGTCGCGGGCGTCGACCTCGTGCTCCTCGATGTGGATCGAGGACAGCACGTCGTCCTGGACGAGACGCTGGGACAGGATGATCGCATCCTCGTAGTTGTGCCCCTCCCACGGCATGAAGGCGACCAGCAGGTTCTTGCCGAGCGCCATCTCACCGTTGTCGGTGCACGGGCCGTCCGCGATGACCTGGCCGGCCCCGACCCGGTCGCCCTCGTTCACGATCGGCTTCTGGTTGATGCAGGTGCCCTGGTTCGACCGGCGAAACTTCGCCAGCCGGTAGGTGCGCCGGGTGCCGTCGTCGTGCATGACGGTGATGTAGTCGGCCGAGAGATCCTCGACCACCCCCGCCTGGGCGCAGACGACCACGTCGCCGGCATCCTTGGCCGCGCGGGCCTCCATCCCGGTGCCGACCAGCGGCGCCTCGGAGCGCAGCAGCGGCACCGACTGGCGCTGCATGTTGGAGCCCATCAGCGCGCGGTTGGCGTCGTCATGCTCGAGGAACGGGATCATCGCGGTCGCCACGGACACCATCTGCCGCGGCGAGACGTCCATGTAGTCGACCTCGTCCGGCGGGATGAACTCGACCTCACCGCCCTTGCGGCGGACCAGGACACGGTCCTCCGCGAACGAGCCGTCGGGCCGCAGCGGGGTGTTCGCCTGCGCCTTGACGTGCCGGTCCTCCTCGTCCGCGGTCAGCCAGTCGATCTGGCCGGTGACCCGGCCGTTCTCCACCTTGCGGTACGGGGTCTCGATGAAGCCGAACGGGTTGACCCGCGCGAACGTCGACAGCGAGCCGATCAGGCCGATGTTCGGGCCTTCCGGCGTCTCGATCGGGCACATCCGGCCGTAGTGGCTGGGGTGCACGTCACGGACCTCGAAGCCGGCCCGCTCCCGGGACAGACCACCGGGGCCGAGCGCGTTCAGGCGGCGCTTGTGGGTCAGACCGGCGAGCGGGTTGGTCTGGTCCATGAACTGCGAGAGCTGGCTGGTGCCGAAGAACTCCTTGATGGAGGCGACGACCGGCCGGATGTTGATCAGGGTCTGCGGGGTGATCGCCTCGACGTCCTGGGTCGTCATCCGCTCGCGGACGACACGCTCCATCCGGGCCAGGCCGAGGCGGACCTGGTTCTGGATAAGCTCGCCGACGGTGCGTATGCGCCGGTTGCCGAAGTGGTCGATGTCGTCGACCTCGTACTCGGCCGGGTCGGCACCCGCGTGCAGCTTGACGACGTACTCGATCGTGCGCACGATGTCGTTCTCGGTGAGGACACCGACGTCGTGGGCAACACCCAGGGAAAGCTTCTTGTTGACCTTGTAGCGACCGACCTTGGCGAGGTCGTAACGCTTCGGGTTGAAGAAGAGGTTCTCCAGCAGGGTCTGCGCCGACTCCCGTGTCGGCGGCTCACCCGGGCGCAGCTTGCGGTAGATGTCGAGCAGCGCATCGTCCTGGCCGGCGGTGTGGTCCTTCTCCAGGGTGATCCGCATCGACGGGAAGTCACCGAACCGCTCGAGGATGCGGGCCTCGTCCCAGCCGAGCGCCTTGAGCAGCACCGTGACGGACTGACGGCGCTTGCGGTCGATCCGCACGCCCACGGTGTCGCGCTTGTCGATCTCGAACTCCAGCCAGGCTCCCCGGGAGGGGATCACCTTGCAGGAGTACAGGTCCTTGTCGGAAGCCTTGTCGAGGCTGCGCTCGAAGTAGACCCCCGGAGAGCGCACGAGCTGACTGACCACCACGCGCTCAGTGCCGTTGATGACGAAGGTGCCCTTCGGGGTCATGAGCGGGAAGTCACCCATGAACACCGTCTGGCTCTTGATCTCGCCGGTGTTGTTGTTGGTGAACTCGGCCGTGACGAACAGCGGGGCCGAGAAGGTCATGTCCTTGTCCTTGCACTCCTCCACGGAGTACTTGGGCGGTTCGAACCGGTGGTCCCGAAAGGACAGTGACATCGAGCCGGAGAAGTCCTCGATCGGGGAGATCTCCTTGAAGACCTCCTCGAGACCCGAGGTGATCGGAACGTCGTCACGGCCGGAATCGATGGCCTCCTGCACCCGCTCCGCCCAGGCGTCACTACCGATCAGCCAATCGAAGGACTGCGTCTGAAGAGCAAGGAGATCCGGGACCTCGAGGGGCTCGATGATCTTAGCGAACGAGATGCGGGAGGAAGAGCGCGAGGCGGCCAAGGTGGTCCTTCCGGTGGCCTGATCGTCGGGCTGGCGTCGCGGACGTCAAGTATCCGTCGGGGAATGGTCAGGTGATCAGTGTCTCGCTACGGTTGTCAGGAACGGCGGCGGGGGGTGCCCCACCGGTGAGATGATGGCCGCGGGACGTGGAGGCCGACCCCCGGGAGTCCTGCGTAGCGGATGTGCGGCCGACAAGCCGACAACGGGCACGCGGAAGCCTCGCCACGGCATGTGCGCGCGGCGACACGAGTGTCCGCTGAGAACAACGGATCGGTGTATGGGCAAGGGTCTCGCTCAGGGTCCTCGGTGTGGCAGCCGTACAGCCGTGCCACACTCCGGCACGACCAGCGCGCCCCCACATCGTCCCGGACTGACCGCGAGTACCGCTCCGGACCACGTAACCGGAACCGCCTCGCGGTGCATACCAGCCCCCGAACAGGGCCGACCATCACCAACGGCACGACGTCGACGAGGCCGATACAACGAGAAGGGCAGCGCAAACTAGCAGTGTAGCCGAAGGGCACACCGCTGGCAAGGACCTGCGTGATGGGACCACGCAGGGAGGACGTAGCGCACCGCATCCGCTCCCGACGAGGGTTCGCAAACTTGATGGAACTCCGATCCACAGAGGCCGTCAACCCCCTTCGGAAAACGTCACGAACGGACCCGACCTGCCCATCTGTGCATCGGGCCGCCTGCGGTGGACCTTTCGGGCCTTCCAGACAGCACGTGCCGGGGCACCGCAGAGGGGTGCCCCGGCACGGGGGTGTCCGCCACGGCCACGCCGGGTGGCCGCAAGGGACGCCCCGTCCGGCGACGGGCATCGCCGGACGGGGCGTCCAGGGCAGCGGGGTGCTGCCAGTACTGCTCGGACTGCCGGTACTTACTTGACGGTGACCGTGGCGCCGGCGCCCTCGAGGGCCGCCTTCGCCTTGTCCGCCGCCTCCTTGGCGACCTTCTCCAGGACTGGCTTCGGAGCCCCGTCGACGAGGTCCTTGGCCTCCTTCAGCCCGAGGCTGGTCAGCGCGCGGACCTCCTTGATGACCTGGATCTTCTTGTCACCGACGGATTCAAGGATGACGTCGAACTCGTCCTGCTCCTCGGCGGCCGGCGCCTCGCCGCCCGCACCACCGGCGGCCGGAGCGGCGGCCACGGCGACCGGAGCCGCGGCGGTGACACCGAAGGTCTCCTCGAACTGCTTCACGAACTCCGAGAGCTCCAGCAGGGTCAGTTCCTTGAAGGCGTCCAGCAGCTCTTCGGTCGACAGCTTCGCCATGGTGGCGGTTCCTTCCTCGTCATGCCTGATTCGGGGTGGCCTGCTCGTGACTGCGAGCGACCTGATTGTGATCTCGGAGCGGCACCATGGTGGCGCCGCTCGGCTATTCGGCGGCAGCCTCGGCGGCCGGCTGCTCGGCGACGCCGGCGGACTGGCCTTCGCGCTGCTCGCGCAGCGCCTCGGCGAGCCGGGCCACCTGGGACAGCGGAGCGGCGAAGAGCCCGACGGCCCCGGCCAGCGTGCCCTTCATCGCCCCGGCCAGCTTCGCCAGCAGGACCTCGCGGGACTCAAGATCCGCAAGCTTGCGAATCTCGTCGGCGGTCATCGGCTTGCCCTCGACGAAGCCGCCCTTGAGCACCAGTGCCGGGTTCGCCCGAGCGAAGTCGCGCAGGCCCTTGGCCGCCTCGACCGGGTCGCCGCTGACGAAGGCGACGGCGGTCGGCCCGACGAACAGGTCGTCGAGTCCGGTGACCCCGGCCTGCTCCGCCGCAATCTTGGTCAGGGTGTTCTTGACCACGGAGTAGCGCGTGCCCTCGCCGAGGGCACGCCGCAGCTCGGTGAGCTGGCTCACCGTCAAACCGCGGTACTCCGTGAGCACCGCAGCGGTCGAGCCACGGAACTCCTCGACGATCTCCGCCACCGCGGCGGTCTTCTCAGCTTTCGCCATGGGGCTCCTTCGGGGTGTCGGCTGGTCATACGGAAACGCCCCTGGAACATGACGAACGCCCCGGCGCAGGCGCACGGGGCGTGAAGGGCGGCGGTGGCGCTACCGGGTGTGTCACCCGGCTGCGTGCATCCGTCACGGAACTTCCCGTCCGTCACCTGCGCGGGCCGCCCGGGGAACCCGGGGCCTTCGGCCGTCGGTCGAACCGGACGAGGAGTGGCCCTCGACGGGAACGGAGACGGCAACCAGCGGTCTTCGGTGTGGAACTGGATATCAGTGTACGCGACTGTTCGTCGCTGTTCTCGCCCCTGTTCGCTCGCCCGGCGGCCGCACGCATGGCTTCGTGCGGCGATGCCTCCGGACGAGCGAGAGCCGCCGGACGGCTCGGATCAGGCGGCGGCACCCTCGTCGAGAAGGTTGCGGGTGCGGTTCGGGTCGACCGGGATACCCGGGCCCATGGTGGTCGTGAAGGTGATCTTCTTCAGATACCGGCCCTTGGCCGCGGACGGCTTCACCCGGACGATCTCATCCAGGGCAACCGTGTAGTTCTCGATCAGCTGGGTGTCGGTGAAGTTCGTCTTCCCGATGACGATGTGCAGGTTACCCTGCTTGTCCACCCGAAAGTTGATCTTTCCGCCCTTGATGTCGGAGACGGCCTTGCCGATGTCCAGCGTCACGGTGCCGGTCTTAGGGTTCGGCATCAGGCCGCGGGGGCCCAGGACCCGAGCGATCCGACCAACCTTCGCCATCTGATCGGGCGTCGCGACGGTCGCGTCGAACTCCAGGAAGCCCTCCTGGATCCGGGCGACCAGGTCATCGCTACCGACGATGTCGGCCCCGGCCGCGCTCGCCTCAGCGGCCTTCTCCCCGGCTGCGAAGACAGCGACGCGGGGGGACTTCCCGGTGCCGTGCGGCAGGTTGACCGTGCCACGGACCATCTGGTCGGCCTTGCGAGGGTCGACCCCGAGCCGGATCGCAACCTCGACCGTCGCGTCGTACTTCGTCGTCGAGGTCTGCTGCGCGAGGCGGACCGCCTCCAGCGGGCTGTAGAAGTTCTCCGGGTTGATCTTCTCGGCCGCGGCACGGTAGGCCTTGCTGCGCTTCATACTGTCTGTCTCCTCGTGGTGATGGCGGACGGCCGTCGAAGGGACGCGGCGACGTGGACACATCCTGTCCACCCGGCACCTGCGCCCGGCCGCCCTCCCACTGGTCGGTCCGGTGGTGGGGGGAACGCGAGGGCGTACTACTCGCCGACCGTGATACCCATGGATCGAGCGGTGCCGGCGATGATCTTCTCGGCGGCCTCGATCGAGGTGGCGTTGAGGTCCGGGAGCTTGGTCTGGGCGATCTCGCGGATCTGCGCCGTGGTGAGCTTGGCAACCTTGTCCCGGTGCGGGGTGCCACTGCCCTTCTCCACGCCCGCGGCCTTGAGGATGAGCCGCGCGGCCGGCGGGGTCTTCGTGACGAAGGTGAAGGACCGGTCGTCGTAGACGGTGATCTCGACCGGCACGACGTTGCCGGCCTGCGACTCGGTCGCCGCGTTGTACTGCTTGCAGAACTCCATGATGTTCACGCCATGCTGACCCAGCGCGGGGCCGACCGGCGGCGCCGGGGTGGCCTTGCCGGCGTTGATCTGGAGCTTGATGATCGCAGTGATCTTCTTCTTCTTGGGAGGCATGTGCTCGTCTTCCTACCGGGGTTCTACGGAGCGGATCAGATCTTCGCGACCTGATTGAACTGCAGCTCGACGGGCGTCTCCCGACCGAAGATCGAGACCAGCACCTTCAGTCGCTGGGCGTCGAGGTTGATCTCGCTGATGGTCGCCGGGAGCGTGGCGAAGGGGCCGTCCATGACGGTGACGGACTCGCCGACCTCGAACTCCTGCACCCGGACGGTCTCGACCTTCTTCTCCTTCGGCACAACCGGGGCGAGGATCGAGAGGACCTCCTCCCGGCGCAGCGGGGAGGGCCGGTTGGTGAGCCCGACGAACCCGGTCACACCCGGGGTGTTACGGACCGCCGACCACGACTGATCGGTCAGATCCATCCGGACGTAGATGTAACCCGGGTACTTCTTCTGCTGGACAAGCTGCCGCTTGCCGTTCTTGACCACCGGGACCTCCTCGGTGGGCACCTCGATCTGGAAGATGTAGTCCTCCATGTTGAGGCTGGAGATCCGGGTCTCGAGATTGGTCTTGACCTTGTTCTCGTACCCCGCATAGGAGTGCACGACGTACCACTCGCCAGGCGCGTCCTCGATCGCCCGCCGCAGGTCGGCATCGTCGTCGTCGGCATCGTCGTCGGTCAGGGCCGGCGGCACCGTCCCGACCGCCGGGGAGACCGGGAAAGCACCCTCGGGGGTGGGATCGGCCTCGGCGGTGGGATCGGCCTCGGCGGTGGCGTAGACGTCGCCGAGCTCGGCGCCGGCGTCCGTGCTCGCCACCTCGTCGTGCTCGAACGCCGCGAGGGGATCGAGACGGGCGAGGGCCTCCCCCTGCTCGGAGGAGGCGTGCTCGGGCGACTGGGACACGCGGACGATCCTTACTCTCGTGAACACTTCTGCTGCTGTGGACCCGCGAAGCGGCGCTGCGCGGGCGTGGGGCCGGACGGGCAGCCAGCTCGCCGATGGGCAGCTCCAGCGACCACCGCCTGCTTCGGCCCCGGCCTGTCCGGCGGTGGGACCCGTCAGCCGAAGATCGCGAGGACCGCCTTCGTGAGGCCGAAGTCGAGGGTAGCCACGAACGCCGTCATCACGCTGACGAAGACAAGCACGACCAGCACATAGGTGATCAGCTCACTCCGCCCGGGGTAGACGACCTTCCGCAACTCCGCCATGACCTCGCGGATGAACACAAGTGGCCGATACCGACGTCGACCCGCGGCACGCGTAGCCCGCTTGGGGCGCGGTGCCGCGTCACGGGTATCGGTCGCCACTCAACTCCACCCACTCCGTCATCGAACCAGCGTCATCGAACCAGCCAACTGTCGAACAGCGCAGGGGCGACAGGACTCGAACCTGCAACCGCCGGTTTTGGAGACCGGTGCTCTACCAATTGAGCCACGCCCCTAGACACACACCCGGATCCTTGCGACCGCTACGCCACCATACCCCGGCTATGCGCTACGTAGCGCATAGCCCAGCCGCACGGCGATGTACCGGAATGGGTACCCGAGCGGATCGAGCATACCCCTTTGCCGCCTGGACTCCGCGTACGGCGATCGCGTCGAGGGGGTAGCGGGGGGCGAGGGGGCTGGCAGCCTGTCACGGAGGTTCGAATGGATGCGGCCGGACGGGCCGGAGGACCGTTGCCGGAGGGTCCGGACGGATCCCACGGTACGTCCGACGTGCATCCGACACGCGTGTGACAGCCGTGGCAGCATGGCGGCCATGAGCAGGATCTCGCACCGCATCGGGGGAATCGCCCCCTCCGCAACGCTCGCCGTCGACGCCACCGCCAAGGCGATGCGCGCCGCGGGCCGCGACGTGATCGGGTTCGGCGCCGGGGAGCCGGACTTCCCAACCCCGGACCACATCGTCGCCGCCGCCGAGAAGGCATGCCGTGAGCCCCGCATGCACCGCTACAGCCCGGCCGCGGGCCTGCCGGAGCTGAAGCAGGCCATCGCCGAGAAGACCGCCCGAGACTCGGGGGTGATCGTCTCGCCGAGCCAGGTCCTGGTGACCAACGGCGGCAAGCAGGCTGTCTACGCGGCGTTCGCGACGCTGCTCGACCCGGGGGACGAGGTGCTCCTGCCCGCCCCGTACTGGACGACCTACCCGGAGTCGATCCGGCTGGCCGGGGGTGTCCCGGTCGACGTCGTCACCGGTCCGGAAGCCGGGTACCGGGTGACGGTGGAACAACTGGAGGCGGCACGCACCCCGCGGACCAAGGTTCTGCTGTTCAACTCCCCGTCGAACCCGACCGGCGCCGTCCACACCCCCGAGGAGGTCCGCGCGATCGGACGGTGGGCCGAGCAGGCCGGGATCTGGGTCATCAGCGACGAGATCTACGAGCATCTGGTCTACGGCGAGACAAGGTTCGCCTCCGTTCTCGCCGAGGTACCTGAGCTCGCCGAACGCTGCATCATCGTCAACGGGGTCGCGAAGACCTACGCGATGACGGGATGGCGGGTCGGTTGGCTGGTCGGGCCGGCGGACGCCGTAGCCGCCGCGACCAACCTCCAGTCCCACGCGACGTCGAACGTCTCGAACGTCGCCCAGGCCGCCGCGCTTGCCGCGGTCGCCGGCCCGCTGGATGCGGTCGCCACGATGCGCACCGCCTTCGACCGCCGCCGGCAGACGATGCACCGCCTGCTGTCGCAGACGCCCGGGATCCGCTGCCCACTGCCCGACGGGGCGTTCTACTGCTATCCGTCGGTGCGGGACGTGCTCGGGCGCACCCTGCGCGGCCGTATCCCCACCACGTCCGCGGATCTGTGCCAGCTGATCCTCGAGGAGGCTGGGGTCGCGATCGTGCCGGGTGAGGCCTTCGGCACTCCCGGCTTCGCCCGGCTGTCCTACGCGCTGAGCGACGACGATCTCGTCAAGGGAGTCAGCCGCCTCTCCGCCCTGCTCGCCGAGGCGGCCTGAGGCCGCCGGGCGGCTCAGCGGCCGGACCTGCCGCGCGGCAGGCCTCAGCGCAGCCGGACGGTCGCCCGGGCCGCCATCAAGACCTTTTTTCCGTCGCATCGGGTGGTGAGATTCACCACCACCAGGTTGTCGTCGAGCTTCTTCTCGACCATGCCACGCACGGACACCGTCGCGCCGGCGCCGTCGTCGGGCACGATCACCGGGGAGGAGAACTTCACCCCGAACTCGACCACGGCGCCCGGGTCCCCGAGCCAGTCCGTGACCAACCGCGCGGCCGTCGCCATGGTCAGCATGCCGTGCGCCAGCACTCCCGGTAGGCCGGCCTCGGCGGCCGCCCGATCGCTCCAGTGAATGGGGTTGAAGTCGCCGGACGCACCGGCATACCGGACAAGATCATCCCGACGCAACGGGAAAAGTCGCTCCGGCAGCTCGGTGCCGACCTCGACGTCGTCGTAGCTCACCGTGGCGGTCATCGTTCTCCAGATCGTGAGGACGCCCGGGGTCGCCCGGAACGTGCGCAACGCGCGGTCGCCGGAGCCGAGCGGGGCCGGTGGGACTCCGACAACCCTGTCGGCAAAGGTGTCATTGGCGCCTCGGCGGAGCCGTCCCGCGCGAGACCAGCCCACACACGCCGGTGGCGACCTGCTCTCCGTAGATCGTGGCGAACTGGTAGTTGACGACGAGCACCTCGTTGGTCCCCACGGACCGGATGCCGGTCAGGGTCGAGGTGCAGATCAGCTCGTCGCCGGCCACCACCGGCCGAAGCAACACGAAACGTTCCTCGCCGTGGACGACCAGAGAGAAGTCGAGGCCGAGCTCCGGATCGTCGGTGGGCACCCCGAGGGTTCCGGGGATCACTGTGATGAGGAACGTGGGTGGAGCCACGAGATCGGGATAACCAGCGGCCTTCGCGGCCTCCAGATCGTGGTACAGCGGGTTGTCGTCCCCGATCGCTTCGGCGAACCTCCGGATGTGCTCGCGCCCGACCTGGAACGGGGCGGGGGAAACCGAGCTTCGTCCCACGAAGTCCTGATTGAGCGGCATCGCAACTCCGATCGCGCCATCAGCGGGATGACCAGGGTGTCTCTACGTGGTTACCACATCGCCCGCCATCGGTCGATAATCTTGGCTGGCATGCCAGGAAGCCGGCCAAGGACTTCCCTGACCGGCTACCGGTGCGGAACGTAGATACGTGCACGGAGGATTCAGCGACCCCGCCCGTCCAGGTGGGGACGGGCGCCCGGACGCGCCGATGGGCAGCCGCCGGAGCAACGTCAGCGCGTCTCGCGGTGCTCCGTGTGCTTGCCGCAGTTCGGGCAGAACTTCTTCAGTTCGAGGCGGTCCGGGTCGTTGCGACGGTTCTTGCGCGTGATGTAGTTCCGGTGCTTACACACCTGACACGCCATCGTGATCTTCGGGCGTACGTCAGTGGCGGCCACGGCGTGATGCCTCTTCCTAAGTCGGTTGCTGAACAGGTCAGGCGGCGCGGCGAACCGCGATCCCGCACGGGCTCCGCGGTAGGCCGCACACTGCTGGTAGCGGTGGCCGGACTTGAACCGGCGACACAGCGATTATGAGCCGCTTGCTCTGCCAGACTGAGCTACACCGCTAGGATGGTCCACCTGCTTGCGGCGGCCCGACCAACATCTTACCCCGCGGGAGGACCGGCGGACATCCCCCCGGACACGAACCCACCCGAAGGCGGAACGTGGAGCCCCTTTACGGAATCGAACCGTAGACCTTCTCCTTACCATGGAGACGCTCTGCCGACTGAGCTAAAGGGGCGAGGCCGCGGAGCTCAGGTTACACGACGACAGGCGGGGTTGGGTGACCCCCTCACCCACTTCGTCCCCGAACCCGCCGGTCCTCCCGGCGACCGGTCCTCCCGGCGACCGGCGTGAGGGCCCCCGCTGGCCCCGTCGGCGCTACGCCGGCCGGAAACGACCCCCCTGCCCTGACCGCCAGGTCCGCCCCATGACACGCCAGTACGCCCGACCCTCACTCCGTTCCATCGAAACATGCGGAGATTGCCGACGGGAACAACTATCCGTAGCGACCTACCTGGACGCCACTCACACTGATAGCTGTAAGTAATCCCTTCGATGCTTAGCGTGTGGAGCACCCGTTGGTGCGCCGCTGCCGGCGTGGCCAACCGCCTGGCGAGCCTCCCCAGCATCGCCTCCCGAGCATCGAGGGTTGCCCATGCGTCCTATGCACCGTTCCAGCCGGTATCCGACGACACGCGAGGTCCGGCCCGGTCCCACCGCCGGCGACACCGTGCCTACGACCACCACCCTGCCGACCACCACCCCCACGTCTGGCCACCCGGATGAAGAAGGCCACGGCCCTCCTCCGGGGTCGACGCGGCGGCGGGTCGACACCCGCCCGTCCCTGCTGCCAATCCCCCTCCCCCGGCGGGTGACGAGCATCGCGGCGCTGGCCATCACCGCGGGGGCGTTGACCGCGACCACCGGAGTCGCCCAGGGCGCGGTGCCGTCCCCGACCTGGCCACGGGGGATCGACGTGGCCTCCTGGCAGCATCCCGGCGGCGGCCCCATCGACTGGACCGCAGCGCGCGGCTCCGGCCTGAGCTTTGCGATCATTAAGGCCACCGAAGGACCGAACTACACCAATCCGTACTTTGCCGCGGACCGGGACGCGGCCGCCAAAGCCGGTCTGGTGGTCGGGGCCTATCACTACGCGCGGCCGGCGCGGCCGATCTCGACCGCGGTGGACCAGGCACAGCGCTTCATCACGGTGAGCGGGCTGACCCGCGCCGCCGGGCAGCTGGCCCCCGTGCTCGACCTCGAGGACGACGGAGGACTCGATCCCGCCGCGCTGGCCGCCTGGACGCGGGCGTTCCTCGAGAAGATCGAGACCGAGACCGGCCGGGCGCCCATCCTCTACACGTACCGCTCGTTCTGGACCAAGAAGCTGGCGGACAACCACAGCTTCGCCCGGTATCCGTTCTGGTTCGCCATCTACAACAACAAGGCGACCCCGGGCTGGCTGCCCGGCGGCTGGACCAAGTGGGCGCTGTGGCAGTACACCTCGAGTGGAAATGTCCCGGGGATCATGGGAAATGTCGATCTGAACGTGCTGTGCTGCACGCTGACCGCGCTCGCCGCACAGGCCGACGGCACCCGCAGCGAGATCGAGAAGTGGTACGCGACCGCCGGGCTGACCCGCCTGGCCGTTGGGACGCCCGTCGACAGCGAACTGCCCGCCGGCGGTGGCGGTCGCTGGCAGCGTTACTCCAACGGCCTGGCCTTCTGGTCCGTGGCGACCGGCGTACAGGCCCTGCACGGATCCATCGCGACGAAGTTCCTGGAGCTGGGCGGAACGAACAGCTTCCTGCGCCGGCCGGTGAGCGGTGTCGAGTACGCCACGGCCCCGGAGACGCTTCAGGCGAAGTTCCAGGGTGGCTGGATCTACTGGCACCCGGCCATCGGCGCGCACGAGGTCCACGGCCGCATCCTGCGGACCTATCTGGGCCTCGGTGGCACGACGTCGAGCCTCGGGCTTCCGATCACCGACGAGTACTCGGTCCCGGGCGGACGGGAGAGCACCTTTCAGTTCGGCAAGCTCCGCTGGAGCGCGGCGACGAACGCGGTCACGACACTGCCGGCCGGCAAGAACGGCACCGGCAAGAGTGGCGTGGGTGTGGCGGGTGGCGCCGGCACCGCTCCCTGATCGTGTCCCGGGCCGGAGAGAACCGCCTCCGGCCCGACGGACACAACGATGGGTGACGGCGGCCTACCGTGGGTATCGCACCTACGCGGCGGAGAGGTGGTCGTATGACTACCGAACAACGACGGACCGCACCATGCGGGCAGAGCGATCCGCCGCGAGTACGACCGGGGAGGATGAGATGGCAGGAACACGGGTGGCACGCCCGCTGAACGGATGGCTCACCTTCGCCGCCGTCATCATGTTCATCGTCGGCTTCCACAACCTGATCTACGGCATTGCGTCCCTGCGCGACTACACCGTCGTGGTGAACAACCTCAACGGCGGGACCAGCGTGATCTACGCCGACACCACCTTCTGGGGCTGGTTGTGGATCGTGGTCGGCGTCGTCGAGATACTGATCGCCTTCGGCATCGCGGCCCGTAACGAGGCCGCCCGCTGGGGAGGGGTCGCAATCGCGACGATCAACGCCATCGGGCAGCTGGCGTTCCTTGCGGCGTTCCCGGTCTGGTCCGTCGTCATCATCGCGATCGACGTAGTCGTCATCTACGTACTGTGCACCTACGATGCTCCTCGGGCCAGAGCCGGGTACGAGGAGCCGTATCCGAGCGACCAGGCCGGGGTCTCCGCCGGGCGTGAGGCCGGAGTCGGTCGCCTCACCGAGACCGGTGGCACCCGGGTGACCTCCGGGGGCGGCGTCCGGCGCGAAGAGGGTCCGCGGCCGCCCACCACCGGCTGAACGGCGGCTCGCGGTCAGGCGGTCAGCTCGCGGTTAGGGTGCCGGATCGGCCAGCCCCGCCCGCCAGGTGGCGCACCGCAGGGCGTAGTCGGTGAGATGACGGTCGGCGAAGACCCGGGCGTCCCAGTTCTCCGGCATCGCCTCGGCGAGATCACGCCAAAGGTAGGCCATGGCGGGTAGCCCGTCGGTCAGGAGCAGCGGACGGGTCTCGTAGGCCTCGCCTTCGAAGGCATCGAGGATCGCCCGTTCCCGTGCGGCAAGCCCCAGGAGGACGAGGCCGGCGGTGGCCCGATCCGGCCCGTCCGCCTCGGCCGTGGGCACGAGGCCCGGATAGAGCCGACCACGCAGCCGGGCGGCCCGCCAGCCGGTGACCGTGGCGGGCCCCACCTCGGGTACGCGTCCGATGAGCGCCCGCACGACCTCGGGGAACAGCAGCGTCCCGTAGACGAACAGCGGGACCGCGCGCTCCGCCTCAGCCGATGACATGAGGCAACGGTAGTGCCCCGGCCATGGCGGCCCATGGGTGACCGTCCACGGCCGGCATCCCGGCGGGGAACCGGTCCTAGAGTGAGCAGACGTGAACGACAACGCGGCGCTGGCCGCCCAGGTTCGGACTGCTTCCCAGCTGACCGGGACATTCCTGCTCCGGTCGGGCCGGACAAGCACCGAGTACTTCGACAAGTACCTCTTCGAAGCCGACCCGGCGCTGCTCGCTGCGGTGGTGGCCGGGCTCACCGAACTGGTGCCGCCCGGCGCGGAGATCCTCGCCGGACTCGAACTCGGCGGAGTGCCCCTCGTGACTCTGCTCTCCCAGCGCACCGGTCTGCCCGCCCGGTTCGTCCGGAAGAAGGCCAAAGAATACGGCACCCGACGCATCGCGGAGGGCGGCGACGTCACCGGACGCCACGTCGCCCTCGTCGAGGACGTGGTCACCTCCGGTGGTGCCGTGCTCGACGCGACCCGGGTACTGCGGGATGCCGGAGCGGTCGTGGAACACGTGCTCTGTGTGATCGACCGGCAGGAGGGCGGCCGGGAGAGACTCGCCGAGCTCGGTCTGACGTTGCATCCCGTCCTGACCCGGGCGGACCTGGAGGCCGCAGCCGCGGACACCTGACCGCCCGGCGACGAGGACCATCCGCGGCCGCACATCCACAGGCCCGGAGCGATGCTCCGGGCCTGTGGATCCGAGCCTGTGTAGAAGCATGATCCCCGGGAACTCCGGGATGGTGGCAGGTGATGGATTCGAACCATCGTAGGCTGAGCCGACGGTTTTACAGACCACCCTTCACGGATCGTGATCATGGCCTCTAGCTGGGAAAACGGTCGCGTTTTCGTGTCCAATCATGATCGGATCCACGTATTGTCCACACCGCTGCCTGTTGATCACTCGACGGGATCTTCTGGGCCAGCTTGGGGGGTCGGTCGACGTCATGCTGAGGAGACCGGCATCCGACCCAGTTACGATCGTGACCATCGTCTGTCCATCGGAGGGGGATCGAGTGCCAGACCTGGAACGGAGTGGCTCCGCAGCGATCGCCAATCACTACCGAGCGGAGATCGCGCACGGTCGGCTCCTGCCTGGCGAACATCTCCCCACCGTCCGTGAACTGGCTCAGCATTGGAAGGTCGCCCGGCCCACAGTCGACAAGGCGATCTCGATTCTCAAAGCCGAGGGCCTCGTCTACACGGCAGGCCGGGGTGGAACCGTCGTCCGCGGCGAAGAGGACGGTGAGTCGACGGTTGCGATCGCACTAGACGATCAGATAGAAGTTATTTCCACTGAAGTCGTTACAGCTTCAGAGAATGTTGCACGGCAACTCAAGGTAGCCGCCAATAGTTCAATCCTGGTTATTCATCTGCGCCGGAGTGGTAACGATGTTGCGTAGCTGATCAAGGTAGCTGTCTACATCCGGGTGAGTGGTATGAGTCTCCTGCAGAACTGCCGACAGCTCTCGAGAGCACATCAGCAGAGATGGAAGTGATTTTCGGTCGCCAACCAAGGCGCGCTGACCATAAGCTACAGCTTGATCTACGTCGCCCCCTCGCGCCGCCACGACACCGAGTGTTATACGCGCTTCAGCGTTACGCATCGGGGACCGCTCGTGCCCACTAAAGTCCGTGCCGGCTTCGATCACGTGACGGGCGTAATTTTCGGCAAGCCTATCTTCGCCCAATATCCGATAGCAGTCCATCGCATAGAAATCGAACTTCGTAGGGTCGACCACGAAATGGTTGTCAATGTTTTCAGGGTAAGGCAGCTTTTCAAGCATTGACCGCCCTTGGTCAAGGGCTACCTCCACTTGCCGCCGGTCACCGATCCTCGCCCAAGCTTTTGCTCTCTGTGCCGCGAGCTGTACCGATACGCCCGCGTTTGGCGCGATGCACTGCCCGGTCTCGCCGGCCACGATGGTCCCACGGTAGTCGCCCTGAGTAAGCGAGTACCAGGCTTGCATCTCATGGGCCCACCCAATGATTTCCCCGTGACCCGCTTCGTCGCCGAGCGACAACGCTGCCCTGCGAGTGGCCTCCGCAGCCCTCTTATCTCCTAGATCATATTCAACACATCCCACCAGAAGCGCGATCCATCCCGCCTGCACGAGTAGTTCACGATGCTGGGAAAGAGTTAGACGCTGATCCAATATGCGAATGATTCTCTTCAGCCAGGAACGTCCTTCCGTTTGCAGTTGGAGGGATGGCGACGAAGCATATTCGCAACACAACCTCTCGGTTGTTATCGTCAGAGCATCAAGAGTTCCTTGACTAACATCGGACAGCCTCAATCGGGAAACAATTTCAAGAGTATCCATTCCTGTTGCCACGAGCAGATCTCTCTCGGGCGAAGGTAGCTTTGGCGCGTGGAATAGGGCTCCTGTGACGGTCCCGAAAGCCTTGGCCAGCAAGGGACGGTAAAACTCGTCGGGAAACGCATCACCCGCTTCCCATCGCTTCCAATTTCGAATCAAGTTGCTATCGCTGGGTAGTGCGACGCTGCCGGCATGTCCGCGTAGCGCTCGAACAGCTTCGGCTTGAGACCAGCCGCGCGCGTCTCGCTCTTCCCGGATTCGGCGTGCCCACGCTGGGCGCTGACCGTCAGTCCTTGGTTCGTCGGTCACAAGACCACCCCTTCAGAACGGATCCTCCCTCTCAGTGTGCGACGTCGTGAGGGCCGATGCGTCGGGAGGGACACGGGTTGTCCCCAAGGTCGCCCCCATACCTGTCACCAGGTCGTCACCTTTTGTGCCTGCCCGGGGTGCGGCAACGTACTGCTTGATCGAGCACGCCGCCGCTTGACATACGGCCTATGCCAATGCAGTATGGCCCATGTCAGACGCGGACCCCCGCCGCTCAGCCGCCAAGCACATGCGGCGGGGGTCCTGAGTCCCACTCATGCAGGAGGAGACCTTGTTCAAGCATGCCCTGTCCCGGCCGATGCCGGGTGATGACAACGGTCGGCCGTGGCCGACGTTGCCGGACGACCCGGAGCCGAAGAAGTGGGTCGTGATCGTCGATGGCAACGGCAAGCCGAAGGGTGGTGGCCGCTGATGTCGCGGTTCGCTCGGGTTGAGTGGCGTACCTGCACCAGGTGCAGCGCGAGCTACAGCGCGGAACGGGGGCACCCGGGGTGCCGGGCCGGGACGACGGCGGCCCGGACTGTGCGCACGCAGGTCACCAGCACCAGCACCGCCGACCGTATGTCGGGTCGGTGAGGGCCATGACCACCCTGCTTCCGACGCCGGGGGTGTCGGCCGCTGTCGGCCGGCAGATCGCCGTGCTCCGGGCCGGTATCGAGTTGCTGTCCCGGGTCGGGGATGCCGCCGCCCTCTACCTGACGGTGTCCCCGGCCTACGCCCCGCGCTTTCCGCTGTCTCTCCACGTCCAGGTCACCCCCGGCACCGCTGCGGAGGCGGACCTGGACACCGCCAAGCTGGCCGGGATCCGTGCCGTCGCCGCGATCCTCGACGGCACTCTTACCGCCAGCGTGGACGGGCCCGACTGGCTGATCCTGGAGGTCACCGGGGTCACCGTCGCGGGTGTCCGGGTGGAGATCTACACCTACCTGGGCGATCCGGAGGTCATCGCGGCCGCCCGCGCCCTGTGTGCCGACCTCGACACATCGGCCGACAGGTGACCGTCCGTTATGGAGGCCGGTCGGCGGTGACCCCGCTGGCCGGCTCCACCCCCCGCGACCTCCAAGGACATCCGATGAGCCGCCGGTCCGCCGACACCTGGCGAGATCCCACCCGCGCCGAGCTCGCCGCGATCGAGCGGGAGTGGCCGGCGATCGCCGCCGACCTCGCCGCCCTCGACGCCGAGATCGCCGCGATCCTCACCGCCGACACCCCCGCGGCCGCGGGGGTTCTGCCCCTCACCGCCCGTCCCACCGGCTGGCGGGAGGCCGCGTGATGGCCCGCCGCGACCGGTTCGCCGAGGACATCCCGACCCGCGCGCCGATGCGTCCGCACCGCCGGCCCCGGCGGATGCGCCACCCCGCGGCCCCCCAGCCCACCGCCCGCAGGACCGTGAGACGGACAGGAGACCCCTCGTGACCCACCAGGCACCCCACACCACGGCCGCGACCCGGATGCACACCCGTACCGATCTGATTGCCTCGATGCGCGCCGAAGCGGCGCGCTGCGACAGCCAGGTCGGGATCATCCTCGCCGGGGCGACCGCCGGGGTGGGTTTCGTTGTCACCTCCTGGCCCCCGGCCGGCCTGCCGCCGCCCGTCGCCGCTCTGTGGTGGGCTGGGGTGGGTGCCGCTGTCGCCGGTATCGCCGTGTTGGGCCGGGCGCTGTGCCCGGCTATCCCCCGCCGCAGCGCACCCCCGGCCGGTGCATACCACTGCTGGCATGTTCGCGCCGCCGCGGAGGCGGGTGTGCTGGGCGCCGTCTTGGACCGCACCCCGACCGCGCTTGATGCCGCTGACCGTCAGGTCACCGCCATCGCTGATGTCGTCGTCTCCAAATGGGCCTGGAACCGGACCGGTCTACGTCTCCTCGGAACAGCCCTGGTCCTCCTCGCCGCCGCCGGGGTCGTCGGACAGGCGGTGGCCCGATGAGGATCGGTCTTGTCCTGCTCGCGGTCGCCTTGGCCGTCGTCATAGTGATCGGGCTACGCCGCCGTCTGCGCGTGGCGTGGGACGGCGACGACTTGACCGGCTGGCATCCCGCGCACCGCGACCCTTCCGGGGACGTGTGGGCGGTCACCCCGCCGTGCGGGGATGGCCTGTGGACGCTGTATGCCCCCGGCGCGCCGACCGGCGGCCCCTACCCCTACCAGGGTGCGACATGGGCCTCCACCCACGTGGCCGACGACCGGTTCGGCGGCGACCACGACCGGCTCCGCCTCGCCGACGTCGAGGGGTGGATGCGTCCCTGGGTAGAGCGGGTGTCCGCCGGCCGGGTGGTCGACATGGCCGAAGGCTGGTCCGCGCCCTACGGGCCGGGCGGCACCCAACAGGAGTATGTGATCTACGCCCGGGTGGTGGCCGGATGACCGGGATATGCGAGGTGGACGGCTGCACCGCCCCGGCGGTTGTGGTCATCGCCGACCGGACCGGTGACCGGCTCACCGTCTGCCCGGACTGCCATCACGATGCGCTACGCCGTTCCGGCGGGCTGATCCGCGGCGTTGCCCTCACCCCCACCACGAATCCCCGCGCCGAAGGAGGTGGCCGGCGATGAGCATCTGGTCTGATCAGCGGCGCGCGGACCGGGCCGCTGACCGGGAACAGGCCCGTCTCGACCTGGACGCCGCCGCCGCACGCCGGTCGAAGGCGCGGGCCGAGGCCGACGGGCGGGCCGAGAAGCGGCGCGCCGAGCGGGAAACGTCCCGTACCCGGCGCCGTAACATCCGGAAAGCCCGCCGCGCCGAGCTGGCCGGGTGGGCTTCCGAACACACCGTCGAGTTGCTGGTCTACCCGCTGGCAGTGGTCTGCGCGGGGATGGCGATCCCCGCGATGGCCTACTACGGGTTCCAGCTGTACGGCGGGGTCACCGGTGTTGCGCTGCCCGCCCTGTCCGAGTTGGGGGCGTGGGCGTTCGCCCTTGCCGTGCTGGTCTCCCGGCGCCGGACCCCGGACCGGCCCACCCGGTGGCTGACCGTCGGCATCGTCGTCTTCGCCGGGGTCGGGGCCGCGTTGAACTTCGCGCACGGCGCCACCAGCCGCGGGCCGGTCGCCGGTCTGGTGATGGCCGTCGTCTCCGTCGCCGGGGTCGGCGCCCACCAGCTTGCGGTAGCTGCCCCGCCTCGTTCCCGGGCGGAACGGGCCGCCTCCCGGCATGCCCGTCTCGTCGCCCGGCGGGTGGAGCGGGCCCGCCGGTTGGCGATCCGCCGGGCGGTGGTCGAGCTGGCCGCCGACGGCGGCGCGACCCTCGTCTACGCGCCGGGCCGGTACACCCCGCACCGCCGCCGGCTGATGCCCGCGGTCGTCCCGGGTTTGCCCGTCGACCCGGACGACGGATGGGACACCGCCCTGGCCGACCTCATCGAGCACGCCCCCGACGCGGCCCCCGCCGGGCCGGCCGGCACCGACCTGAAGGGAGAGGACCGGCAGGAGCGGACTAACGAGCCCGACGTGCACGACCACGACGGCCAGTCCGACACCGGGTCCGGCGGTGTCGCCGTCCTCGACCCGCCCCCGCCGGGCCGGCCGGCACCGGCCCGGGCCGGCCGGCCGATCAACCCGAAAGCCCGTGTCCGGATCGACGACGACACGGCCTACACCACCGCCGTCACCCTCGCCCGAACCCAGGGACGGCGGGTCACCGTCGCCGCCCTCATGGCCGCCCTACCCATCGGCAAGGACCGGGCGCGGGTGTTGCGCGACCGGGTCAACGCCGACCTGTACGGCAAGAAGTCCTAACCCCACCGGGGTGCGCCGCAGCCCGCCAGCACACCGCCGCACCCCGGTCCTCCCCTCACCCCACAGGAGAATCCCCATGGGAAAGATAAAGATCTGCCCGCGTTGCCAGGGCAGCGGATTCATCGGCGAGAACCTGTGCCAGGCCTGCAACCCGTCCGGGGCGATCGGGGACCGCATCGTCGGCGCCGGACAGCGGCTCGTCGACCGGGCCACCGGCCGGTCGATGCGGATCACCGGCGGGGGGGTGGTCTCCACCCGCCGCGGGCGGACGACCGTCACCGCCCTACCCGACGGCATGCTTCCCCCCGGGAAGCGGGCCGCGGCGTTGTCCTGCGACCGCTGCCACCAGACCACCCGACCACTGAAGATCACCAGCAGGGGTGCGGTCTGCCTGGCCGGCTGCACGCCCACGCCGCGGAAGGCCGCGTGATGGCCCGCCTGACGCACATCCTCACCGTCCGCACCAAGGACGGGTCCGCGCTCACGGGGTTCCCGTTCGACCGGGGGCAGCCCTGCACCCGGATCGCCGTGTACGGCAAAGCCGACCTCGACGCCCGCCTGGCCGACGCGAGGACCCGCCCCGACCTGGAGGTCATCGTCCGACTGGCCACCGACGCCGATCGCCATCCGGCCTGACCCGTCGCCAACTCTCCTGGCCCGGGGTGCGGCGCAGCCCGCCAAGACGTCGCCGCACCCCGGTCCTCCCCTCACAGGAGGTAGCTCCCATCATGACGACTCCCGACCACACCGGGCCGGATCCGGCCCGGCCGGGTGACGACCCGTCCGGCTGGGTCCCGGACGTCTCCGGCTTCGACCCCACCGACCCCGACGACTCCGATGGCACTGACGGCGCTGACCGGGACGGCACCGACGGTGGTGGTGGTGCGACGGTCGTGGACCTGGATAAGGCGCGTGGCCGCCGCCCGGCCGTGCCACCCGCCCCTGACCAGGACAGCGACAGCGCGGACGACAGCGCGGACGATGACGACGCCGAGTCGGTTGACCTCACCCCGCCGGCCCCGGGGGCACCGGTCGACCAGGCGGACGATCCGGTCCGGCCGTGGGCGTTCCTGGAACGCCGCCAGACGCCGATCATCCCGCCGTGGCTGGCGAGTCGGGCGACGGCGCGGGCGAGCGTCCGCCAGGCGGTCCGCTACGCCGGCTATGTCGTCGCGTTCCACGCCGCCCGCACCCCGAAATATGCCGGGAAGGTCGCGGTGTGGGCGCCGGTCGGCCTGGTCCGCGGGGCCAGCCGGTCGGTCCGCTGGGCCAGTGCCGAGGAAGGGAACTGGGCGCTGCGGCAGGACGCCGCCCGGCGTAACGACCCGGAGACGTGGTTGAAGCTGGACCTACGCCGCCAGCGGCAAACCGTGGTCCGCTGGCCGATCCTCATCCTGGCCACCCTCGCCGCCCTCCTCGCCGCGGCGGTGGTGCTGTTCGGTCCGGTTCCCTGGCCGCTACGGCTGGCCGCCCTCCTCGCCGGGGTGGTGGTGCTCGCCCGCGCGGGACGGCCGCAGGACCGGCCGATCCTCGACCGGGTGTCCACCGGGTCGAGGTATCGCAAGCTCACCGCCGAGCTGGTCCGCCGCGGCCTGACGAGTCTGGGGATCGCCGGGATCACCTCCGCGGTAGCGAAGAACCCCGGCGCGATCTCGTTTCCGCAGGAGATCCACCGCGACGGCCCCGGTCACCTCGCGATCGTCGATCTGCCCTACGGGGTGGAAGCCGCCGAGGTCATCGCCCGCCGCGGCCGGCTCGCGTCCGCGCTACGCCTGCCACTGGACCAGGTGTGGCCGGACACCGCCCCCGGGCACACCGGCCGGCTTGCTCTGTGGGTCGGTCAGGAACCCGCGTCCACGATGCGCCAACCCGACTGGCCGCTGATCCGCACCGGTCAGGTCGACGTGTTCGCCCCGTTCCCGTTCGCGACCAACCCGCGCATGGACGTGATCACAGTCAGTTTGATGTTCCGGAACTGGCTGTTCGGTGGCCAGCCCGGGTCAGGTAAGTCGTTCGCGCTGCGGCTGCTGGTCCTCGCCGCCGCCCTCGACCCTCGGGTGGAGATCCGCGGCTACGAACTCAAGGGCGTCGGGGACTTCGCCGATCTTCAACCGGTCATGTCCGAGTACGGCAACGGCTTCGACGACGACACCCTCGAACGCTGCGCCGCGATGATCGACTGGGTGTTCGCCGAATGCCGGCGGCGCTCCGAGCGCATCGCGTTCTACGCCGCCGCCGGCAAGGCCCCGGAGAACAAGGTCACCCCCGAACTGGCCTCCCTGAAGGGCTCTGGGCTGCACCCGCTCGTGGTGTGGATCGACGAAGCCCAGGAACTGTTCATGTCGAAGTGGGGCAAGCAGGCCGGGGAGATGCTGGAACGGGCCATCAAACTCGGCCGCGCCCTCGGTGTGATCATCCTGCTGGGTACCCAGATCCCGGACAAGGACAGCCTGCCCACGGGGATCACCCGCAACGTCAACAGCCGGTTCTGCCTGTCCGTCGCGGACCAGGTCGCCAACGACATGATCCTCGGTACGTCCGCCTACAAGAACGGCTACCGGGCCACCGTGTTCGAGCCGGTCACAGAGGCCGGGTGGGGCATCCTCGCCGGGTTCGGGAAGCCCGCCGCCGACCGGTCGTTCCCCGTCGCCGGCCCGAAGCTGACCCGGATCGTCGACCGCGCCATCGAGCTGCGCACCGGCGCCGGGACCCTACCCGCCCCCACCGAGCAGACCCGCCAGGCCGCGCCCACCGTCGATCTACTCGCCGATATCGCCGCGGTCTGGCCAGCCGGCGAGGACAAGGAGTGGAACGAGACCCTTGTGCGCCGTCTGGCCGACCTACGCCCCGACGTCTACACCGGCTGGGAGTCCGCGCAACTCACCGCCGCCCTCAAACCCCACCGGATCACCGTCGCCGATGTCGGCCGGCGTATCGACGGCCGACCCACCACCCGCCGCGGCATCGCCCACACCGACATCCTCACCGCGATAGCGGAACGTGACCGAAAGCGGAAGGCGGAGTAGCCCGCACCGGGCTGCTAGCGCTAGCAGCCCGACCTGCTAGCGCTAGCAGATCCGCTAGCACCCCCTCCCATCCCTGGCCAGGGCCTTAGCAGATAGCAGCCCCCGGCCGACCCTGCCCGAAACCAGGCCCAGGAGCCGTGTCGTGACCCCCCACCCCACCCTGCTAGCCCTCCCCGCCCTCACCCTCCTCTCCGTCACGCTCGGTTACAGCCTTCTGTGCTGGGTCCGGCCGTTCCGGCCCTGCCGGCACTGCGACGGCACCGGCCACACACCCCCCCGCCGCGGCCGTGCCCGCTCCCGGCCCTGCCGGCACTGCGACCACACCGGCCTGAAACTCCGCGCCGGACGGCACCTCACCAACGCCCTACGCCGACTCCGCTGACCCCACCACGGACGGAACCCGCCATGACTCTCCTGCTCCTCCTGCTCACCCTCACCGCCTTCTGGGCCATCCGCCGGACCCTGGCCTGGCTGGCCACCCACGGCCCCCAGCTACGCCGCCCCGCCGCCGTCCTCACCGCGGCCGCGGTCGCGATCCACCAATGGCCCACCGCCCTCGCCCTCACCGCAACCACCACCGCCGTCCTCACCGCCATCGCCGCGATCACCCTCACCCGCCACCCCGCCCCCCTCGACCCCACCGACGCCGACCTCGACACCGCCACCCGATAACCACCCACCCCCGCACCGGCCGCCGCCCGGCAGATCACCACCGCCAGAACCGGAGAAGACATGACCATCAAGGCTCGAAAGCCGAAGCCGCCAACAGGCCACATCCACCGCAAGGCCCGCCGCGCGGGCCGCATCAAGCAGACCCTGATCACCAAAGATCGGGAAAACGCCGCCTGGGACAACAACCTCGCCGGCATCGGCGAAGAGGACACCGTCCAGGAAGGCCGCGACCGCTCCCTGGACCGGATGTCCACCCGCGGCCGGGTCGGCATCCGCTGGAAGCCGAACACCGCCGCCCGATAACCACCCACCCACCCACATCCGCACCGAGAGAAAGAAGCGCACCCATGGCCCGCACCCCGGAACAGATCCTCGCCGACGCCCAGACGAAGGCCGCCGAAAAGAAGCGTAAGAAAAACCTCGCCTTGGCCATTCAAGACCTGGAAAAGTACATGGAAATGCACGGCGACGTCCTCCACCACTCCGCCGAACGCAGGGAACAAGCCGCCGAACTCGCTAACAGGGTCGCTGAACTCGGCGGCTGAATATCCCGATGTCGAAGGGACTGAGACCGGAATGCTCACCCGCACCCCGCCCACCCAGAAGAGGCACTGACATGGCGATCCGCGACGGCAGCGAAACCACCGCCCCGATCCCCGGCCGGCAGTCCGGGGGACCCTCGCCGCGACTGGCGCTGTTCCGCGCCGCCCGGCACGTCCACGACCTCGACCAGGCCGGCCGCCGGGCCGGGGGTGGCCGTGCCCACACCGACCGGCTCACCCACGCCCAAGCCGCCCTCGACGGCGCCGTGCAGGCCGCCACCGACGCCGGGATCACCCCCGCCGTCATCCAACGAGACATCGACACGGCACAGGGCCGAAGGGCACAACGATGAGCATCCGCGAAACCGTCCGGCTAACCGCCGATGCGGTGGCGTTCAGCCACGACCACGCCAACGCGCTGCACGTGCTGCTGATCCGCCGCCGCTGCGACGCTGCCTGAGCGCCGTGCGACCCGAGACGGCACGGCCACGCCACGGTGGCATGACCACCCGGCCCTGACTCCCGGCATCACCCATCCCCGTATCCGAGAGGACACCCCTGTGGCGAACGAAACCCCGCTGACCATCACCGGCAACCTGACCGGCGACCCGGAGCTGAAGTTCACCCCGAACGGCGCCGCGCTGTGCCGGTTCACCGTCGCCTCCACCCCCCGCCGCTACGACAAGAACACCGGCAAGTGGGAGGACGGGGAGGCGATGTTCCTGACCTGCACCGCCTGGCGGGGGGTCGCGGAGAACGCCGCCGAAACCCTCGCCCGGGGTATGCGGGTCCTGGTCACCGGCCGGCTACGCCAACACCACTGGGAGGACAAGGAAACCGGCCAGCACCGCAGCATGTTCGGCCTCGACGTCGACGACGTCGGCCCGTCGCTGCTGTTCACCACCGCCACCGTCACCCGCACCTCCCGCGGCACCAGCCGCACCGGCGACGACCCCTGGTCCACCGCCACCAGCGGTCAGCCTACGGCCGCCGCCGACGGCCAGAAGGACCCCGGCCACAGCGACGAACCGCCGTTCTAGACCCCGCCCCGCCCACGGCGCAGACAGGGGCAGACCACCCCACCCCGGAGGGTCTGCCCCTGCCCCGCCCGCCCCTGGAGACCCCATGATCACATCCGGAAACCTCGCCGCTGCCCTGGCCGCCGCCGGCCGCGGCTGGCATGTCCTGCCGCTCCGCCCCGGCGAGAAGATCCCTCTCGCGCACCGTGCCGACCGCTGCCCGGCCACCGGCCTCTGCACCGACGGGCATCGCACCTGGGAACAGCGCGCCACCACCGACCCGGCCCTCATCGAGCGCCACTGGCAGGCCCACCCCCACCACGGCGTTGGGATCGCCACCGGCCCGTCCGGGCTCGTGGTCGTCGACCTGGACGTCCCCAAACCCGGCGACAAGCCGCTACCCCCCGGCTGGACGGCCGAAGGGGTCCGCCACGGCGCGGACGTCCTGGCCGTCCTCGCCCGCCGCGGCGACTGGACGATCCCCCCCACCTACACCGTGCGCACCGGCCACGGCGGCTGGCACCTCTACTACACCCCACCCCCCGACACCAGGATGGTCAACACCGGCGGCACCCTCGGCCCGTGGATCGACACCCGCGGCTGGGGCGGACAAGTCGTCGCCGCCGGCACGTCAGTCGCCGGCCGCCCATACACCACCGTCCGTGACCTTCCCGTCGCCCCCCTGCCCCCCCACCTGTTTCAGCCCCTGCACACCCCACCCCGACCCGCCGCCCGGCCCGCCCCGCTGCGCCTCCCCGCCGGACGGCGCGCCGCCTACCTACACGCCGCCCTGGACCGGCAAGCCGCCTACGTCGAAAACGCCACCAGCCACCGCAACAACACCCTCTACATCGCCGCGCAGAACCTCGGACAACTCGTCGCCGGCGGCGCCCTCACCGAACACGAAGTGACGGACAGGCTGAAACAGGCCGCGGCAATCCACATCGGCACCGACGGCTTCACCTGGACCGAAGCCGAAGCCACCATCCGATCCGGCCTACGCGCCGGAGCCCGCCGGCCCCGGCAGATTCCCGCATGACCCGCCCGCCGATCGACGGCGCCGCGATCCTCGACGCCGTCCGCGTCGCCCTGATCCGCTACGTCGTCCTGCCCACCCCGGAAGCCGCAGACGCGGTCGTGCTGTGGATCGCCGCGACCCACGCCCAACCAGCCTGGGCGCATGCGCCCAGGCTGGTCATCCGCGGCCCGGAGAAACGCTGCGGCAAGTCCCGGCTGCTGGACGTGGTCGAGGCCACCTGTCACAACCCGCTGATCACCGTCAACACCAGCAGTGCCGCGGTCTACCGCTCCATCGACGACGACCCGCCCACCCTGCTGGTCGACGAAGCCGACGCGATCTTCGGAGGAAAAAACGCCGACGCGAACGAAGACCTCCGCGGACTACTCAACGCCGGCCACCAACGCAACCGCCCCGCGATCCGCTGGGACAACACCATCCGCACCCGCGAAATCCTGCCCACCTTCGCCATGGCCGCCCTCGCCGGCATCGGCGCCATGCCCGACACCATCGAAGACCGCGCGGTGGTCATCCGGATGCGCCGCCGCGCCCCCGGCGAAACCGTCGCCCCCTACCGGCACAAACGCGACCGCCCCCACCTACACACCCTCGCCACCCAACTCGCCACATGGCTACGGCGCGACCTGACCGGCCTGGAAAAAGCCGAACCGGCCATGCCCGTCGAAGACCGCGCCGCCGACACCTGGGAACCCCTCGTCGCCGTCGCCGACCACGCCGACGGCCCCTGGCCCGACCGGGCCCGCCGCGCGGTCATCGTCCTCACCGAAGCCGCCGCCGACGCCGCCGACGTCTCCACCCGGATCCGGTTGCTCACCGACATCCGCGCCGCGTTCACCACCCTCGGTAACCCACCCGCCGCACCAACCGAACAGCTCCTCAAAGCCCTCAACAGCGACCCCGAAGCCCCCTGGGCCAGCAGCGGACCCACCGGACTGACCGGCAAACGGATGGGCGACATCCTCCGCGACTTCGAGATCAAAAGCGAAACCATCCGCTTCCCCGTCGGCCAGGCCAAGGGCTACCGCCGCGACGCCTTCACCGACGCCTGGCACCGCTACACCCCCACCCCACCCGAGGTATCCGTACCAGCCGTACCAAACGTAAAACCGCAGGTCAACCCCGGTACGGATCGAAACAGCGGTACGGATCGATCCGTACCAGAACCCCACCCCGGTACGCATCAATCCGTACCAGCCGAGCAATCCGTACCACCCCTGACCAGCGAAAACGAGCTTGGTACGGATGGGACGCATACCCCGCCCAACCCCGCCACGTGCGCCCCTCTCAACCGGCGCAACACCGCCTGAAAACCACCACCCGAAGCGGCCCCGGCGACCCGCCGACCAAGCAACCCGCCGGGACCGCACTCCCGACAAGGAGCGTGACCAGCATGACCCCACGCACCACCCGCCCGGACACCATTCCGACGAAGACCACGCCAGGACACGTCACGAGACAGAGGAAGTCTGCCACCGCGCCACCCCGGCCCGGCTTCCGCGAACTGCTCTCCCTCGCACAGGTCCTCGCCGAGCTCGGAGACGAGCACAGCCCGCTCGCCCGCAGCACGTTCGACGATTGGCGGGCCCGCGGGGTCGCACCCAAGATCATCAAGCTGCCGAACGGGCAGCTTCGCATCGACCGCCATGACCTGAACGTCTGGCTCGACAGCCGAACCCAGGACCCCGCCGCATGACCACACCACGGACCGGTACCGGCCGTCCCGACATGGACGGCCGGCCCACCTCCTTCGACGTTCGCATCTGGGCCATCAAGGAGATCCGAGGCCGGAAGACCACCTACCGGGTTCGCGGGCGGGTCGCGCAGAAGGAGTTCGGCAGCAATTTCGCGACATTCAACTTGGCGGACGCACGCCGCGGCGAGCTGCTCGCCGCGGCCCGTCGCGGTGAGGCGTTCGACATCAAACTGGGCATCCCCGTCTCGGAGGTGCGCGCCGCCCTGCCGGAACCCGAACCCGAGCTGGAACCGGCGCGCACGTGGCTGGAGCACGCCCGCGACTTCGCCGACCTGAAATGGTGGAGCGCGGCGCCGAAGTCGCGGGCCGCGATCGCCGACGCGCTGGCGACCGTCACCCCCGCACTTCTGACCGCCGACCCGCCGGCCGTGCACGCCGAACTCGTCCGGGAGGCGCTCTACTCATGGGTGTTCCGCACGGGGACCCGGACTGCGGACGCCGGGCCGCATCGCCCCCGGATCGAGCTGGAGCCGCCCGCGCACTTGGCCGCCACGCTCGTATGGCTCGCCAAGCACTCCCGGCCGGTGGCGGACCTCGCCAAACCGGACATCGCGCGGGCCGCGCTGGATCGGATCGCGCGCAAGCTGGACGGTCGGCCGGCCGCGGCGAACACGGTGGCGCGCAAGCGGGCGGTGTTCTTCGGTGCGCTCGACTACGCGGTGGAGCGGCGCGACCTGGCCGCGAACCCACTCACCGGCCTGAAGTGGACGGCGCCGAAGCAGGTGGAGCAGGTCGACCGCCGGGTGGTGTGCAACCACAAGCAGGCGCGGGCGCTCCTCGATGCCGCCGGCCGGCAAGGCGACGTTGGCCGCCGCCTGGTCGCCTACTTCGCGGTGGCCTACTACGCCGGATGCCGTCCCGGGGAGATCAACGCCCTGGACAAGGACACGGTCGAACTCCCGGCCGAAGACGCCGAAGAGCAGTGGGGTGTGCTGCGCCTGGCGGTCTCTCGGCCGGCGACCAGCGCCGGCTGGCTGGACGAACCGGAGCCCGACGGTGAGGCGCTCACGCCGGCCCGCCAGTTGAAGCATCGGGCGGTCGGCGAGACCCGTCCCGTGCCGGCGTGCCCGCTGCTGGTGGCGATCCTCCGCGCGCATGTCGCGGAGTTCGGCTTCGCTCCTGACGGCCGGCTGTTCAGTGGTGTGCGGGGTGGGGAGATCAGCGACTCGGTGATCGGCCGGACGTGGGCCGCGGCGCGGACTGAGGCGCTGACCCCGGCACAGGCCGCCGGCCCGCTTGCCCGGCGGGTCTACGACCTACGGCACGCCTGCCTGTCGGGCTGGCTGAACGACGGGGTCTCGGCTCAGCAGGTCGCCGAGTGGGCCGGGCACAGCGTGGCCGTCCTGCTGAAGGTCTACGCCAAGTGCGTGGATGGCGATGATGTCGCGGCCCGCAAGCGGATCGAGGCGGCGCAGACCCTGGAGAACGGCCGATGATCGCGTCCATGCATTGTCCACGGTCAGCCGGGAACGACCGTGATCAGCCGGGACCGGCCGTGGGTATGGAAAAGGCCCCGGTGATCGCTCCGGGGCCTGTGACCTGCTGCTATGCAAGTAGGTCGGGGTGGTGGCAGGTGATGGATTCGAACCATCGTAGGCTGAGCCGACGGTTTTACAGACCGCTCCCTTTGGCCGCTCGGGCAACCTGCCGTCGTAGAGGAGCATACCGGTCCCGACGGAGCATCGTGATGCCGCACCGCCCCGCTGCGGCCGCCGACGATCGATTACAACGGTGAGTAGCGGCTCACGAAACGAAGGCCGCGCACCACGATCACGCACAGCACTCGACTCCACACGATCCTCACCCACATCGAACCGACCAGGAGGTCCGCACACGTGGCAGATCCATCCTTCGACATCGTCAGCAAAGTTGACGCCCAGGAGATAGACAACGCCGTCAACCAGACGGTCAAGGAAATCCGGACCCGCTTCGACTTCCGTGACACCGGCGCATCCGCGACGCTGTCCGGCGAGTCGATTCTGCTTGTAGCGAACACGGACGAGCGGGTCAAGGCGGTGCTCGACGTACTGCAGGAGAAGTTCGTCAAACGCGGCATTTCCCTCAAGGCCCTGACCTTCGACGAGCCCAAGCCGTCGGGCAAGGAGTTCCGGTTGCCCGTCACCGTTCAGCAGGGCATCGCGGAGGACAAGGCCAAGGCCATCGCCAAGAAGATCCGGACGGATGGCCCGAAGGGGGTACAGGCCCAGATTCAGGGTGATCAGCTACGGGTGACCGGGAAGAAGCGCGATGACCTGCAGCGCGTGATCCAGATACTCAAAACCGAGGACTTCGAAGTTCCCCTCCAGTTCGTCAACTACCGCTGACGCGACGGAAAAGCTGGAGACAGGGTGCACCCCGCCCGATGGGGGGTTTCGGGCGGGGTGCTTGCGGCGGAACCTGGGGGGTTTGCTCCGCCGCGGTCCTGGTTGTGAACCGACGCCGTTTCGGCCGGCAGTTCGCGGTTAAAGCGTACTCCGAGTACTTCGGGGTGTTACCGCGACGACGCGCCGCGGACAACATCGTGGCCATCGGGCCCGGTCACCGATACGGATTCATGCGTGACATCTGTTCGAGACGCTCGATCCGCTCGTTCATGGGCGGATGGGTGGAGAACAGCTTCCCGACCCCCCCACCCCGGAACGGATTTGCAATCATGAGCGCGGCGGCGGGACCGAGCTTGGAGGTCTGCGGCAGGGGCCGCGCCGCGGTGCCGGCGTCCAGCTTGCGCAACGCGTTCGCCAGCCCGATCGGGTCACCGGTGAGCGTCGCGCCGGACTCGTCGGCCTGGTACTCCCGGGACCGACTGATCGCGAGCTGGATGATCGTCGCCGCGACGGGACCCAGGATCATCAGCAGCAGAAGCTCGAAGATGCCGGGACCGTCCTCATCGTTCCGCCCACCGAAAATAGCCAGGAACTGGGCCATGTTCGCCAGATAGACGATAACACTGGCGAGGGCACCGGCCACCGATGCGATCAGGATGTCCCGGTTGTAGACGTGGCTGAGCTCGTGACCGAGAACGCCGCGTAGCTCACGATCGTCCATAATCTCCATGATGCCCTCAGTGCAACAGACCGCCGCGTTTCGCGGGTTACGGCCGGTAGCGAAGGCGTTGGGCGCCCGGGTCGGGCTGAGGTACAGCCGCGGCATGGGCATCCGGGCATTGCGGGCGAGATCCCCGACGATCGCGTAGAGCCGGGGCTGCTCGACCTGCGTCACGGGATAGGCCCGCATGGCCCGCAGGGCTATCCGGTCAGAGAAGAAGTAGGCGAAGCCGTTCATACCGACCGCGAGCACGAGCGCGATGACCAGACCTCCGCGCCCGAACAGCGAACCCACCACGATGATGGCGGCGGACAGCACGCCCAGCAGCAGCGCGGTCTTCAGACCGTTGAAGTGGCGGTGTGGCATGGCGATCGAGTGTCCGTCCTGTCGAACCGGTACACCTGTCTCAACGCGACGGCGCTGGCCGAACGTTCCCGTCGGACGTGTGGCCGCCGCCCCCGACCCGTACGGCTGCCGGCCCGCGGCGGGCCTCGCCCGGTCGGTCGCCGGGCTCGTCCGGGACGGCTTCGCGCAGGCGTGCGACCACGGCCGGGGCGAGCAGCCCGACCCGTTCGAGCTCCTCCGCGGTGAAGATCGCCAATCGTCGGTACACGGCGGCGATCTGTGGATCCAGCCGGTCGAGCGCGGTCAGATGTGCCACGACGGTGCCGAGATCACCGCGTCGCACCGGTCCGGTCGACGCCGACCAGCCGTCGGTCAGGGTGTTCGCCAGCGATGCCCGCAGCAGCGGACCGAGCGCCGCGGCCGGATCCGGCACGCCCGCCGCGGCCAGCACCTCGCCGGCAGCTGCCACCAGGGTGGTCAGGAAGTTCCCGCCGAGCACGAGAGAGGCGTGGTAGAGATCCCGCCGGTCATCCGCGACGGGCAGAGCGATGCCGCCGACGTCGGTGACCAGGCGGCGGGCCAGCCCCTCGGCCACGGGATCGGCGGTGATCCCGAACGGGACACCGACGAGGAGACCGGAGTCCTCGATGATCCCCGGCAGGGTCATGATCGGATGAAGCGCGATACGGGCCGCGCCCACGTCACCGCCTGCCGCCAGGACGCCCAGGCCGTGGCGCCCACTGAGATGCACGAGTGTCCGGCCGGGTCCGACGGCTCCCGCCGCGACCAGGTCCGTGACGACCGGCCCGATCGCGTCATCGGGCACGGAGACGAGGAGGACCTCGGCCCGCCCGGCGACCTCGGCCACCCCGCCGACCCCCGCGTCCGGAAACAGGTTCACGGCCCTCGATCGGTGCCGCGGCGAGCGCACTCCCACGGCCACCACCGGATATCCGGCCGCTGCCAGAGCGAGGCCCAGCGCCGTGCCGGCCCGGCCCGGCCCGACGATTCCCACCTTCTCCCGCGGCCCGGCCTCCCGCGGCCCGGCACTCGCCGCCGTGGACGAAGGTGCGGCGTCGGGTCGACCGTCATCCGGGCCGCTCGCGGCATCCGACTGCTCGTGCGGGCGATGCGTCATGTCCCGATGCTCCCCGTTCCGGAGCCGGCCGCTTCCGAGGGGGCCGCCCCTGATACCTGACCACCCGCCGACCCCGGCCGCCCGCACAGCCAGCATGCCCCGATGCCGGGCCTCACCGGACATACAGCCACAAGCCACCAAATAGCTACAATCGGTAACATCGCGGATCGGGCCAGGTCGCCGGCAAGAGCGAGCTCACCACTCCGGGCGCCCGACGTAAAGATCACCCTGTCGATTCCCTGACAGGCCGGGCCTCCCCCGAAATTGTGGAAAGCATTACCGGAAGCGCATTGAACCGGATCCGGCCGATCACCTCCATCGGGCGGTACACCCCTTCTGACCAGCGATATCAGGGTCAAGACACGCCAGCCGGACGATCGCAACGACAAAGACTATATACGTAGAGTTGGCAAACAATCACCATACGGCGCGACGGCTACGGAGACCGAGGTCGATCGTCGATCGTCGACGAGGATGGAGCGATCGAACTCGGCGGCACGGTGCGCGCGCATCATTGATACGGCCGGTAGGCTGGAACGGTACCCGAGGAGGTCACTGAAGGTGTCAGAGCAGGTCAGGGAGAGGGAGACCCGCCGGCTCGACCGGGTCGTCGTGCGCTTCGCGGGCGACTCCGGCGACGGTATGCAGCTCACCGGAGAACAGTTCACCAGCGAGACGGCAGCATTCGGCAATGACCTGTCGACGCTTCCGGACTTCCCTGCCGAAATCCGCGCCCCAGCCGGCACGCCGGCCGGTGTGTCCGGCTTCCAGCTACATTTTTCCGATCACGACATTCTCACCCCGGGTGACGCACCGGACGTACTGGTTGCAATGAACCCGGCGGCCCTGAAGGCGAATCTGAAGGATCTGCCGCCGGGGGCCAATCTCATTGTCAACACCGATGCATTCACCGGCGGCAACCTCAAGAAAGCCGGCTATACGACGGATCCGCTGACCGACGGCACGCTGGATGCCTACACGGTGCATCGGGTGCCGCTCACCTCGATGACCATCAACGCGGTGCACGCCGCCGAGGGTGTCGGCGCCGGGGTCAACAAGAAGGAGGCCGAACGAGCGAAGAACATGTTCGCCCTGGGCCTCATGAGCTGGCTGTACCACCGGCCGACCGAGAGCACCGTCGGCTTCCTGGAGAAGAAGTTCGCCAAACGGCCCGAGATCGCCGCGGCGAACGTCGCGGCCTTCCGTGCCGGCTTCAACTACGGCGAGACCACCGAGTCCTTCTCGGTCACCTACGAGGTGGCGCCGGCCCGGATGAAGGCTGGTACCTACCGACGGATCACCGGGAACACGGCATTGTCCTACGGTCTGATCGCCGCCGGCGAGCTGACCGGCCTGCCGGTGTTCCTCGGCTCCTACCCGATCACCCCGGCCTCGGACATCCTGCACGAGCTGAGCCGGCACAAGCGGTTCGGCGTGCGGACCTTCCAGGCCGAGGATGAGATCGCCGGCATCGGCGCCGCGCTCGGTGCCTCCTTCGGCGGATCACTCGGCGTGACGACGACCTCCGGCCCGGGTGTCGCGCTCAAAAGCGAGACCATCGGCCTCGCGGTCAGTCTCGAACTGCCGCTCGTGATCGTCGACATCCAGCGCGGCGGCCCGTCCACCGGCCTGCCCACCAAGACCGAACAGGCCGATCTACTCCAGGCGATGTTCGGCCGCAACGGCGAGGCTCCGGTTCCGATCGTCGCGCCGCGCTCCCCGGCGGACTGCTTCAACGCCGCGATCGAGGCCGCCCGCCTGGCTACCAAGTACCGCACGCCGGTGTTCCTGCTCTCCGACGGCTACCTGGCGAACGGCTCGGAGCCGTGGCTGCTGCCGACCCGCTCGGAGCTGCCGGACCTGAGCGTCGCCTTCGCCACCGAGCCGAACCACACCGGGCCGAAGGGGCCGGAGTTCTGGCCCTACCTGCGTGATCCGGAGACCCTCGCCCGGCCGTGGGCAGTCCCCGGCACGGCGGGCCTGGAGCACCGCATCGGCGGCATCGAGAAGTCGGACGGCCAGGGTGCCATCTCCTACGATCCGGCCAACCACGACCGGATGGTGCGGCTGCGCGCGGCGAAGATCGACGGTATCGCGAACGATGTCGCGCCACTGGAGGTGGAGGACCCGTCCGGGCAGGCCCGGCTGCTCGTCCTCGGCTGGGGCTCCACCTACGGCCCGATCGCGGCCGGCTGCCGCCGGGTCCGCGCCAAGGGCATGCACGTCGCTCAGGCACACCTGCGTCATCTCAACCCCTTCCCCGCCAACACCGGGGACATCCTGCGGTCGTATGACAAGGTGCTGATTCCCGAGATGAACCTCGGGCAGCTAAGGACCCTGATCCGGGCCGAGTACCTCGTCGACGCGATCGGCTACAACCAGGTTCGCGGGCTGCCCTTCAAGGCCGCGGAGCTGGCGGGCGTCTTGGAGGACGTGATCAACCAGTGACCGTCACGACGAATCGCAGCGGCATCAGTAACCGGCTGCTCGACCTGGTGCCGGCCGCGCCGGCCCAGCAGAGCCGCAAGGACTTCACCTCCGACCAGGAAGTGCGGTGGTGCCCGGGATGTGGCGACTACGCCATTCTCGCCACCGTCCAGGGGTTCCTGCCTGATCTCGGGGTGGCCCGGGAGAACATCGTCTTCATCTCCGGAATCGGCTGTTCCTCACGGTTCCCGTACTATCTGCAGACGTACGGGATGCACTCCATTCACGGCCGGGCACCGGCGATCGCCACCGGGCTCGCCGCCTCCCGTCCCGACCTGTCGGTCTGGGTCGTCACCGGGGACGGCGACGCCCTGTCGATCGGTGGGAACCACCTGCTGCACGCGCTGCGCCGCAACGTCAACCTGAAGATCCTCATGTTCAACAACCGGATCTACGGACTGACGAAGGGGCAGTACTCCCCCACGTCCGAGATCGGCAAGATCACCAAGTCGACGCCGTTCGGCTCGCTGGACCGGCCGTACAACCCCGTGTCGCTGGCGCTGGGGGCGGAGGCCACGTTCGTCGGACGGTCCATCGACTCCGACCGGGCGCACCTGACCTCGGTGCTGCGCGCGGCCGCGGAGCACCCCGGCACCGCCTTCGTGGAGATCTTCCAGAACTGCAACATCTTCAACGACGGCGCCTTCGACCCGCTCAAGGACCGGACCAGCCGGGACGACGTGACGCTGAAGCTGGCCCACGGCGAGCCCCTCGTCTTCGGCACCGAGGGCGACAAGGCCATTCGACGGGCGCCGGACGGCAGCCTCGAGGTGGTCCCGGCGGGCAGCCCGGACGTCCTCGTCCACGACGCCTGGGCGGCCGATCCGAGCCAGGCGTTCGCGCTGTCCCGGCTCACCGGTGACTCGCACGGCGTCACCCCGATCGGCATCTTCCGCGACGTCGACGCGCCGACCTACGACGAGGCGTTGAACGCCCAGATCGCCGACGCCAAGACCCGCCAGGGCGACGGGGACCTGATGTCGCTGGTCGCTGGTGGGGAGACCTGGACCATCGAGTGATCTGAAAGCCGTCCGCTGATCTGATCAGCACTCCACAGCCCGTGGCCCGGCCGGCCGGGGCGTGCGCGCGGCCCCGCGCCCCAGACGGCCGGGCAGAGCCCGCATTACCACAGAACTATGTCATTGATAATGCCGCTTGGCAGCTATCTGCCGGGGAGTGCGCCACTCCGGCACCTTCCGGTAAGGTGACATCGCGCGTGGGGGTGCCGTGTGGCCCGGGGGGGCTCACAACACCGATGCAGCCGGAGGCGCAGTGCGGGTTCATCGAGCCCTATGCCCGCGGTCCGTGGCGAGTCCGCGTTCGCCCAGGGGCACCATCAACATGACCGTTCCGATCACGGCCGGTCGCGCCGGGCAACCCCGCGGCTCGGTCGGCGTCGTCGTCCGGACCGCTCCCGGAGGTCGCCGTGGGTAATCATTCGGCCGGTCGGCATTCACGCCAGCGCCAGGGAGCCGCCAGGCAGGCCACCGGCCGCCATTCGGCCGCGGCGCCGACGACCTCCACCGCGGCGGCCGCGTCGTTCCCACCGCCGACCCCGCCACGGCCCCCGGTCGCCCCACCCGGCGAGCTCGACACGATTACCGGCCCGCTGTCGGTGAGCACCTCCGCCCGCCGGGCCCGGGAGGCCACGGCCAGCCGGGTCGGCGATGCCGCCCAGCGTCGCCGGCCGCTGGACACGCTGTCCCGGACCGGCCGGCCACGGTTCGCCACGACAGCCACGACAGCCGCCGCCGGGGTGCAAGCCGGCGGCACCCTCGGCACCCTCTACAATCCCTTCCACGTTCCCGGGCCCGCCTCCCCCGCCGCGAGCCACCGGCCCGCCGACGTCCATCCGACGAACCCGTCCGCCGGGAGCCCCGGCCGGATGCCCGGCGCGCACCGGGCACCAGCCGATCGGCGAAGCAGCGGGCGGGTGCGGCTCGCCGCGGCGGGAACCGTCTCGCTCGCCGGGCTGTCCGCGCTGGTCGCCGGCGTAGCCCTGGGCGGCGATCCGACGGGCGCCACGACCGGCCCGAACGCCGGCGAGGCGCCTCGGGTCCAGTACACGGGCGGGACCGCCTTCGGTTCCTCCCAGACGCAGGCCTCCCGCGACCGTCCGCAGGCCGCCTTGCCCACTCCGTCCCAGGCGCTGCTGGCGCCGAGCACGAGCCAGTCCGGCCTGGGCGCCCACCCCGGTAGTCCGTCCGGGCGGTCAGGTTCCTCCCACGCCACCGGCGAGGCCTATCTGGGCCCCGGCACCTCGCCGATCCCGATCGTGCCACTGACGCCGCGGGACGAGCTCAGCTCACCCAGCACGAGCCCCACCGACCTGCGTACCATCGCGCCCAGTCCGACGGAGAGCGCCGGCGCGGCCACGACATCGCCGTCGCCGACCGACTCGTGGCCGTGGGGCGACCCGACCCCCTCAACGAGCCCGACGCCGACTTCGGCCGGTGGCTCCCTGCCGTTCCATCCAACGCCGATCGACGTCACTCCGCTGCTCGAGACATTCTTCGATACGCAGACCGGTGCCACGAAGGGCCACGCCGACCCAGCCAGAACCACATACACCTGTACGCAGTCCGCGAGCACCGCCACGGCGGCGGTCGCGTCGGGACACTGACCCAGGACGACCTGGCGACCTCGCGACCTGGCCGGATCTCACCAGATGCGGCCAGGTCGCCGGATTTCCGGGCGCTCCCCACACCACGCTCAGCCGGTGCGGTCAACCACGAAGTCCGCGAGGGACTCCAAGGCGGTCTTCGCCGGGTTGTCCGGCAACGACGCGAGGCATTCCCGCGCCCGGCTCGACCAGGAGATAAGTTCCGCCCGGGCCCGGGCCATGCCCACGTGGCCGCGTAGCAGATCGAGAGCCTCGCCCACCCGGTCCTCCGTGTTCCCGTCGCCGGGGGCGAATCCGGTGGTGATGAGCTCCCGGAGCCGTCCCGCCGCCCGGTCGTCGGCCTGCAGCGCGTAGAGCACCGGCAGGGTCGGGATTCCCTCCCGCAGATCCGTGCCGGGCGTCTTGCCGGAGTCCACCGGGTCCGAGGCAACGTCGATGATGTCGTCGGACAGCTGGAAAGCCACCCCGAAAAGCTCCCCGAAGGTCGCGAGGGTATCGACGGTGATCGGGTCCGCGCCCGCCAGCATGGCACCGAGCCGACCCGAGGTCGCGATCAGCGAGGCGGTCTTGTCCGTGATGACCCGCAGATAGTGCTCGACCGGGTCCTGCCCGGGCGCCGGGCCCACGGTCTCCCGGATCTGCCCCTCGCACAGGGTCGCGATCGTCCGGGCGAGGATGCGGGTCGCCTCCGGGCCGAGGTCCGCCGTGATGTCGGAAGCGCGGGCGAACAGGTAGTCCCCGGTGAGGATGGCGACCGTGTTCGTCCACCGCGTGTTCGCGGAGGCCGCTCCCCGCCGCCGCGGCGCCTCGTCCATCACGTCGTCGTGGTAGAGCGTCGACAGATGGGTGAGTTCGATCGCCACCGCCGCCGGCACCACGCCGACGGCCTCGGGATCGGCGAACTGCGCCGCCAGCAGCACGACGATCGGACGGAAACGTTTCCCCCCCGCGTCGACAAGATGGCGGGAGGTCTCGGTCACGAAGGCGGATTCGCTGCGCACCGACTCGCGCAGCAGATCCTCCACCCGGGCGAGACCCACCCGCACGGCCTTTTCCAGATCAGGATCGGTCCTGATCCCCACGACGTCCAGCCCGATAGCGCTCATACCACCGTCAGCGTACGAAGCCGGACGTCGCGGCGGTCGTCGCGAGGTCCAGGAGTGGCTGTGGCGCTACTCCCAGTACAAGAGTAGCCACGGTACCGATGGCGACCGCGGCGAAGGTCAGCGTCGGGCGGGTCACCACCACCGGTCCCTCGGCAAGCGGCTCGGAGAAGAACATCAGCACGATGACCCGCACGTAGAAGAAGGCGGCGATGGCGCTGCACACCAGTGCAACGACTACCAGCGGGGTGGCGTCCCCGGCGATCGCGGCCTGGAACACCGCGAACTTCCCGGTGAACCCGCTCGTCAGCGGGATCCCCGCGAGCGCGAGCAGCAGGAACGAGAACGTCCCGGCCAGCAGGGGCGAGGTCCTGCCGAGCCCCCGCCACTGGGACAGGTCGCCGGCCTCGCCGTCGCCGGTACGGACCAGGGAGACCACGGCGAAGGCGGCGATCGTCGTGAAGCCGTAGGTCACCAGGTAGAACATCGAGCCGCGCAGGCCGTCGGTGTTGGTGCCGGCGAGGCCCACCAGCAGGAACCCGGCGTGCGCGATCGCCGAGTAGGCCAGCATACGCTTGATGTCACGCTGGGTCAGGGCGAGCACCGCGCCGACCACCATGGTGAGGATGGCGATCGTCCACAGGATTGGTCGCCAGTCCCAGCGCAGCCCTCCGAAGGCGACGTAGAAGACCCGCAACAGGGCACCGAACGCGGCGACCTTCGTCCCCGCCGCCATGAACGCGGTAACCGGCGTCGGCGAGCCCTGGTAGACGTCCGGCGTCCAGGAGTGGAACGGCACGGCGCCGATCTTGAAGAACAGCCCCACCGCCAGCAGCGCGAGCGACAGATAGAGGTAGGTGTCGTTCGCACCGGCGTTGCTGACCGCGTCCGCGACCGCCCCGAGCTCCACGCTGCCGGCAAATCCGTAGGCGAACGCGACGCCGTAGAGGAAGAAGGCCGAGGAGAACGCCCCGAGCAGGAAGTACTTCATCGCCGCTTCCTGCGACAGCAGCCGACGGCGCCGGGCGAGCCCGGCCAGCAGGTACAGCGGCAACGAGAGGATCTCCAGCGCCACGAACATCACTAGCAGGTTGTTCGAGGCGACGAAGAGCATCATCCCGGTGACCGAGAAGACCATCAGCGGATACGCCTCGGTCTGCACGTCTGCCGAGGTCTGCTGCGCCGTCGATCCCTTCGAGCCCGGGGTGATCGCGGCCGAGGCCACAATAGCCCCGCCGGACGAGTCAAGCTGGCGTTCGGCCACCAGCAGCACCGACAGCAGGGCGAAGACCAGGATCGTGCCCTGCATGAACAAGGTCGGCGCGTCGATCGCCAGCGCACCGGAGGCGAGGATGGCCTGCCGGCCGTGCAGCACCGCCACGGCCACGAGCGCGGCGACGAAGCCCGCACCCGCCAGGATCGGTTGGAAGGTCCGCCGGGCCCGCTTCGTGGCGAAGGCGTCGACGAGCACCCCGACGAGCGCGACCCCGAACACGATCAGGATCGGGCTGAGCGAGGAGTACTCGATCGACGGCGGTGTGATCATCGGGTTCGATCCCTGCGCCAGGAGAAGGTCGGGTGTGGCGCTCACGAGTGGCCTCCGGACTCCGCGGCCACCGAGTGCGTCGGAGCCGGGTCAGACTTGCCGATATCGGCGTAGGTCGCCGTCACCGTCGGCGTGATGATGTCGAGCAGCGGCTTGGGGTAGACCCCGAGCGCGACGATGAGCGCGACCATCGGGGCGACGACGAGCTTCTCGCGCAGGCTGAGGTCGACCAGGACCTTGTTCTCCTCGTGCACCACCGGTCCGGTCATCGTCCGCTGGTAGAGGTACAGGATGTAGATCGCGGCCAGCACGATGCCGGTGGTCGCGACGATCGCCAGCGGCCTGTTCCGGGTGAACGTCCCCACCAGCACCAGGAACTCGCTGACGAAGCTGTTCGTTCCAGGCAACGCCAACGACGACAGTCCGGCGACGAGGAACACCCCGGCAAGCACCGGCGTCACCCTGGCCAGGCCGCCGTAAGCACCGACGTCACGAGTGCCGCGGCGCGCCACCAGGAAGCCCACGACCATGAAAAGCAGGCCGGTGGACAGGCCGTGGTTGACCATGTAAAGCACCGCGCCGCTGCCCGCCTGGGAGGTGAAGGCGAAGGTGCCCAGCGCGATGAAGCCGAAGTGGGCCAGCGAGGTGTAGGCGACCAGCCGTTTCATGTCCCGCTGCCCGATGGCGAGCAGGGCGCCGTAGAAGATGCCGATCACCGCCAGACCAAGCACCAGCGGGGCGAAGTAGTCGGCCGCGTCGGGAAACAGCGGGATGCAGTACCGGATCAGTCCGAACGTGCCCACCTTGTCCAGCACCCCGACCAGCAGCACCGCGCCGCCGGTGGGCGACTGCGCGCCGGCGTCGGGCAGCCAGGTGTGGAACGGGAACAGGGGGGCCTTGATGGCGAACGCCAGGAAGAAACCGAGGAACAGCAGCTTCTGCACCCCGGGGGTGATGTCCATCTGCCGCAGGGTGGCGAAGTCGAAGGTTCCGCTGCCGAGGTTGTCGGCGGAGACGACGTACAGTCCGATCACGGCAGCGAGCATCAGCAGGCCGCCAAAGAGGCTGTAGAGCAGGAACTTGACCGCCGCGTAGGAGCGCTGGGCCTGCTCCCGGACCGGGCCGTAGCTCCCGATGAGAAAGTACATCGGGATGAGCATCGCCTCGAAGAAGACGTAGAACAGGAAGACGTCGGTAGCGGCGAACACGCCGATCATCCCGGCCTCCAGCGCCAGCAGCAGCGCGAAGAACGCCGGGACCGACCGCCTGCTCCGCGTCCCGGCGCCGTCCACCCCGGCGCCGTCCACCCCGGCGCCGTCCACCCCGGCGCCGTCCACCCCGGCGCCGTCCACCCCGACGGCGGCCGCGCCGGTCGGATCCGTCGCACCGGTCGTCCCGCCATCCGCGCCTGCCTCGTCCCAGGACGCCAGGACCACGACCGGCACCAGCAGCGCGGCAAGCAGGATCAGCACCAGCGAGATGCCGTCGGCCCCCACCGAGTAGGAGATGCCGAAGGTTTTGATCCAGTCGTAGGACTGGGCGAACTGGAAGCCGGCCTTGTCCGGGTTGTAGGCCGCGGTCGCAAGGACCGCGAGCACCAGAACCGCCAGCGAGAGCCCGAGGGTGAGCTGCTTGGCGAGGGTCGACAGCCGGCGGGGCAGAGCGGCGACGACCACCGCACCCGCGGCCGGGACGATCAACATGATCGTCAACCAGGGGACTGTGTGCATGTCAGCCCGCCCTCACCAGCAGCAGCGCGCCGACCACGAGGACGGCACCTCCCAACATCGACAGAGCGTAGGACCGGACGAAGCCGGTCTGGAGGCGGCGCATCCGCCCCGACAGGCCGCCGATGGCGGCGGCGCTGCCCCGCACGAGCCCGTCAACGCCGACGAGGTCCAGCCAGACCAGGAAACGGGTCAGGTACTGGCCGGGCCGCATCGCGACGGTCTCGTTGAAGGTGTTCGCGAACAGGTCGTGACGGGCGGCGACGGTGGCCAGGGTGACCTCGGAGTCCGGCGGGGCCGTCGCCTCGACCGGGCGCAGCTGGTAGCGCACATAGGCCCCGGCAAAGCCGCCGGCGGTGACCACCAGCGTGAGCAGGGTGAGGACGAGCGGCGAGAAGGTGTGGACACCCTCGACCCCCGCCCCGGCGACCGGTTCGAGCCAGTCCTGCAGCGAATGGCCGAGGACGAACAGGCCACCGGCGAGGAGCGAGCCGACGGCCAGCAGGATCATCGGACCGGTCATCGACCCCGGGGACTCGTGCGGATGCCGAGCGTGCTCGCCCTCCGTCGTCCAGCGCGGCCTGCCGTGGAAGGTCATCAGAAACAGGCGGGACATGTAGAAGGCGGTGATGCCCGCGCCCAGCAGCGCGATCGAGCCGAGCAGGTATCCCGACGTCCCGCCCTTGTCGAAGGCGGTCTCGATGATCCGGTCCTTGGTGAAGAAGCCGGAGAACCCGGGGAACCCGATGATCGCCAGGTAGCCGACACCAAAGGTCACCCAGGTGATCTTCATATACCGCCAGAGCCCGCCGTAGTGACGCAGGTCCTGGTCGTCATTCATCGCGTGGATCACCGAGCCGGATCCGAGGAACAGACCGGCCTTGAAGAAGCCGTGGGCGAGCAGGTGCATGATGCCGATCGCGTAGCCGGCCGGTCCCAGCCCCACCGCGAGGAACATGTACCCGATCTGGCTGACTGTCGAGTAGGCCAGCACCTTCTTGATGTCATCGTAGGCACAGCCGATGACGCAGCCGATCAGGATCGTGACCGCCCCGATGATCACCACGACGGTACGGGCGGCCTGCGTCTCGTTGAAGATCGGCCCGGCCCGCACGATGAGATAGACCCCGGCGGTGACCATGGTCGCCGCGTGGATGAGCGCGGAGATCGGGGTCGGGCCCTCCATGGCGTCCGGCAGCCAGGCCTGCAACGGGAACTGGCCGGACTTGCCGCACGCAGCGAGCAGGAGCAGCAGCGCGATCGCGGTGATCGTGCCGTAACCGATGACGCCCGCGGCGGCCGAGCCGAACACGTCGGCGTAGCTCGTCGACCCGACGGTGGCGAACATGAACATGATCGCGAGCGCCAGCCCGACGTCCCCGACCCGGTTCATGTAGAAGGCCTTGTTCGCCGCGGTGGCGGCGGCCGGCTTGTACTCCCAGAACTTGATGAGCAGGAAGGACGACAGCCCGACCAGCTCCCAGCCGGCATAGAGCGACAGGAAGTTGTCGCCCAGGACGAGCAGCAGCATCGACGCCAGGAAGAGGTTCATGTAGGCGAAGAACTTCCGCCGGGCCGGGTCGTGCGCCATGTAGCCGATCGAGTAGATGTGGATCAGTGTCCCGACCCCGGTGATCAGCAGCACGAAGACGACCGAGAGCTGGTCGACCAGCAGACCGACGTCCACCCGGAAACCGTTGACCGGAATCCAGGAGTACAGCTGCTGGGACAGCGCCCGGTCGTCACCGGGGCGGTCGAGCAGGCCGGCGAACAGCACCAGACCGATCACGAAGCTGGCGGCGGAGGTCAGTGTGCCGAGCAGATGCCCGAACCCGTCGGTCCGCCGACCGCCGAGCAACAGCACCGCGGCTCCGGCCAATGGAAGCGCGATGAGCAGCCAGGTCAGCGAGAAGACCCCCGACGCGGCCGCATAATGGATCTTGCTGCCGCCATGTTCGGCGGCAGCGAGCAGAAGCGGGTCAGCGTTCATCGCGACTCCGCCGCGGATGCCATTGGCGATAATGCGTCACTGCAGTGTCGTCCGTTCTTCCGTGGCCGACGGCCGGTCGCAGCCGCGTTCCGGCGGCGGGAGCGGACCGGAGAGTCCACCCGACCCGGTCCGCGGTGGGAGTGCTGGTCAAGATCTGGTGCTCGCGCTCGTACTCGTGCTTGGCTGGGATCTAGTACTTCAGCAGGTTCACGTCATCCACCGACGCCGAGCGACGGGTTCGGAAGATGCTGAGGATGATGGCCAGGCCGATGACGACCTCGGCCGCGGCGACGACCATGACGAAGAAGGCCATGATCTGCCCGTCGAGGGTCCCGTGAATGCGGGAGAACGTGACCAGGGTCAGGTTCACGGCGTTGAGCATGAGCTCCACCGACATGAACACGACGATCGCGTTGCGCCGGACGAGGACCCCGACCGTGCCGATGGTGAACAGTAGCGCGGAGAGGATCAGATAGTTCGCGGGGTTCATCGACCGTCCCCCTTACCGGCGCCGACGGGCGCCGAGCCGTCCGCGTCCCGGGAGATGCCGCCGCCCGGCTCGTCGGGCGTCCCGGGGACGCCCCCGATGCCCGAGGCGCGCCCGCCGCCCGGCAACAGCCCTAGCGTGTCGGCGGAGTCATGCCGGGCGAAGACGCCCGGCCCGGGCAACGGGGTGACCTGACGGCCCTCGGTGAAGCGCCGCCGCATCCACTCCCGCTGGCTGATCCGGCCGCCTTCACGTTCCCGGTGGCCGAGGACCATCGTGCCGATCGCGGCGACGACGAGCAGCGCCGAGATCGCCTCGAAGACGAAGACGTAGTCGGTGAACAGCAGACGGCCGATCGCCTGGACGTTGCCGCCGGTGTTCGCCTCGGACAGGCCCTTGGCGCTCCCGCCGTCGATCGCCGAACCGATCGGGAAGGCCAGCAGGCCCGCGAAGCCGAGGCCGAAGACGATCGCGCCGAGGCGCTGACCACGGATGGTCTCCACCAACGAGTCGGACGAGTCGACCCCGACGAGCATCAGCACGAACAGGAACAACACCATGATCGCGCCCGCGTAGACGATGATCTGCACAAACCCGAGGAACGGTGCCTCCTGAATCAGGTAGAACACCGCGACGCAGAACAGGTTGGCCACCAGCAGCAACGCCGAGTGCACGGCGCTGCGGACCATCACCATGCCGAGTGCGGCCAGCACCGCGACCGGCGAGAGAATCCAGAAGGTCGCGGCCTCACCGGTGGAGGTGCTGGTGATGTCCCCCGCCGCGGCGAGGATCTCGTGGTTCATCGTGGTCGCTCCGAACCGGCGCCGTGGGCGGGAACCTCATCCGCCCGGGAGTGCTCGCCCGCCGTCCGCCGGGCAATGACGTCTGCTGCCTCCAGCTCCGCGGCCTGCCCCGCGACCTGCTCTTGCCCCGAGGCCTGCCAGGGCAGCGGGGCGTCGGGGTCGCGAGTGTAGTAGTCGGTCTCGCTGGAGCCGAGCCGCATCGGATGCGGCGGCGCCTCCATACCCTCGCGCAGCGGAGCGAGCAGCTGTTCCTTGGTGAAGATCAGATCCTGTCGGCTGTCGTCGGCGAGCTCGTAGTCGTTGGACATCGTCAGCGCCCGGGTGGGGCAGGCCTCGATGCACAGCCCGCACAGGATGCACCGCAGGTAGTTGATCTGGTAAACGCGGCCGTACCGCTCGCCCGGGGAGTACCGCTCGGCCTCGGTGTTGTCCGCGCCCTCGACATAGATCGCATCGGCCGGGCACGCCCAGGCGCACAGCTCGCACCCGACACACTTCTCCAGGCCGTCGGGATGCCGGTTGAGCTGGTGACGGCCGTGGAAACGCGGAGCGGTCTCCTTTTTTTCCTCCGGGTACTGCTCGGTCGTCGGCTTCTTGAACATCGTCCCGAAGGTGACGCCGAACCCCTTGTACGGGTCGAGGATCCCCATGACTCAACGCTCCTGACGCGGACCGGGGTCCGCGGGGATGACAGTGGACGACCCATTGGCCGAGGCACCGGCGGACACCGCCGGACGACCCCGTCCAGCGGCCTGCGGTGGGGGGGGCCACGGGATGCGGTCGAGGCTCGGCGCCTCGGCCAGCTTGCGCTGCTCGGCCTCCTCCAGCTCCCGTTGGTGCCTCGCGCCGCCGGGATCGATGAGCGCGACGATCAGCAGGATGCCGACGACCACGCCAAACCCGACGAGCCAGGGCGTGCGGTCGTCCACGTGCTTCTGGTAGACGCGGAAGGTCGCGACGGCCAGCACCCAGACCAGACCGACCGGGATGAGCACCTTCCAGCCGAAGCTCATGAACTGGTCGTACCGCAGCCGCGGCAGCGTCCCGCGCAGCCAGATGAAGAAGAACAGGAACGCCAGCAGCTTGAGGACGAACCAGATCAGCGGAACCCAGCCGGAGTTCAGACCGGACAGGCCGGGGATGGGCGGAGGCTGCCAGCCCCCGAGGAACAAGGTCGTCGCGATCGCCGAGACGGTGACCATGTTGATGTACTCGGCCAGGAAGAAGAACGCGAACTTGATGGAGCTGTACTCGGTGTGGAACCCGCCGACCAGTTCGCCCTCGGCCTCGGGGAGGTCGAAGGGGGTCCGGTTCGTCTCGCCGACCATCGAGATGCAGTACAGGACGAACGACGGCACCAGCACGATGTACCAGCGACCCGACTGGCCCGCCACGATGCCGGAGGTCGACAGCGTGCCGGCGTAGATGAACACCGCGACGAACGCGAGCCCCATCGCGACCTCGTAGGAGATGATCTGCGCGGCCGAACGCAGCGAGCCGAGCAGCGGGTAGGTGGACCCGCTCGACCAGCCCGACAGAATGAGCCCGTAGACGCCGAGGGAGGCGGCTGCCAGCAGGTAGAGCACGCTCACCGGCAGGTCCGCCAGTTGCAGCGTGGTCCGCTCCCCGAAGATCGAGACCTCCGGGCCGAAGGGGATCACCGCGAAGGCGAGGAACGCCGGCACCGCGGAGACGATCGGCGCCAGGATGAAGATCGGCTTGTCGGCGAGTACCGGGATGAGGTCTTCCTTGAGCATCAGCTTGGCGCCGTCGGCGAGGCTCTGCAGCCAGCCCCTCGGGCCGTGGCGGTTCGGGCCGACCCGCTGCTGCATCTTCGCGACGACCTTGCGCTCGAACACGATCGCGAACAGCGTCATCAGCAGCAGGAAGGCGAACACCGCCACGGCCTTGAGCAGGATCAGCCAGAACGGGTCGTCGGCGAACGCGTGCAGGTCCGGATCCGCGGCCGCGGCCCAGACGAGCGTGGACGGGGTGGCGCTCATGCGCGGCCTCCGGGAGTGTCGTCCCCGGCGGGGGTGCCGTCCTCGGCAGGGGGATCGTCCTCGGCGGGGCCCACCCGGACGAGGACCCCGGCGTCCCCGGCGAGCGCCCGGCGCACGTGCGAGCCCGGCGAGTGGGTCGGCACCCAGACCACCCGGTCGGGCATCGCCGTGACCTCGACGGGCAGGGTGATCGAGCCACGGGAGGCCGTGATGGTCACCCGTCTCCCGGCCACGGCGCCGATCTCGGCGGCGGTCGCGGCGGACAGGCGGGCCACCGCCGGGCGCGCGGTGCCCGCCAGGTAGGGCTCGTCGGCCTGCAGAGCGCCGTCGTCGACGAGCTGGTGCCAGGTCGCGAGCACCGCCTCACCCACCCCCGCGACGGGCGGCTCGGCGATCGGCTCCGACGGTGCGGGCACCCGGCTCACGCCGTCGCCGGCCCGACCCAGGGCGCGCAGCTCGCGGGCGGCCGCGCCGGCGTCGGGCAGGCCGAGGTCGAGGCCCATCTCGGCGGCAAGCAGGTGCAACACCCGGACGTCTGGCAGGGCCGGGGTGTCCAGGGCCCGCTGGAACGGTCGCAGCCGGCCCTCCCAGTCGACGAACGAGCCGGCCTTCTCCGCCACCGGGGCGATGGGCAGAACCACGTCCGCGACCTCGGCGATCGACGACCGGCGCAGCTCGATCGAGACGCAGAACGGCATCCGGGCGAGCGTCGCGAGCGCACTCGCCGGATTCGGCAGGTCCTCCGCGTCAACGCCGGCGACGATCATCCCGTCGAGCCGCCCGGCCGCGGCGGCAGCCAGCATGCCGTCGGTGTCGCGGCCGGGCGCGCCGGGCAGCGGACCCCCCCAGACCTCCTCGACCTCGGCGCGCCCGGCGGCATCCGTGACCGGGCGACCGCCGGGCAGCAGCGAGGGAAGCAGTCCGGCCGAGACCGCGCCGCGGTCACCGGCCCGCCGCGGAACCCAGGCGAGCGAGGCACCCGTCGCCTCGGCCAGCCGGACGGCCGCGGACAGGGCCCCGGGGAACTCCGCGGCCCGCTCGCCCACCAGGATCACCGCCCCCGGCGCCCGCAGGGCCCGCGTGGTCGGTGCTTCCGGCCCGCCCCGGTCGGGGGCGGCGAGCGCGTCGAGGACGGCCGCCTCCTCGCCCGGCCGCGTCGGCACGAGGGTGCCGGCGAGCTTGGTCAGCCCCCGGCTCGCCAGGGGGGCGAGCGCGTGCACGGCCGCGGCGTGCTTGTCCACGGCCTTACGCAGCCGCAGGAAGACGATGGGCGACTCCTCCTCCGGTTCGAAGGCCACCAGGAGCACGGCCGGGGCGGCCTCGAGATCGGCGTAGGTGACGCCGATGCCGGTACCGGCGACGGCATACCCGAGGAACTGCTCCTCCTCGGCGGAGTGCGGCCGGGCCCGGAAGTCCACGTCGTTGCTGGCCAGCGCCACCCGGGTGAACTTCGCGTAGGCGTAGGCGTCCTCGCGGGTCAGCCGCCCGCCGGTGAGCACCCCGACCCCGCGCCGGTCCCGGCACTCGGCCAGCCCCCGCGCGGCGTACTTGAGCGCCTCGCTCCAGGAGACCGGGACGAGCTGCCCGGTGTCGTCGTCGCGGATCAGCGGGGTGGTGAGCCGATCGGCCGCGCGCGCGTAGGTGAAGGCGAACCGGCCCTTGTCGCAGTTCCACTCCTCGTTCACCGCCGGGTCGTCGCCGGCGAGGCGACGGGTCACCCTGCCCCGGCGGTGGTCGGTGCGCAGGGAGCAGCCCGACGCGCAGTGCTCGCACGCCGTGGGCGTGGAGACCAGGTCGAAGGGCCGGGCCCGGAAGCGGTAGGCGGCGCTGGTCAACGCCCCCACTGGGCAGATCTGCACGGTATTGCCGGAGAAGTAGGAGGAGAACGGCTGCCCGTCGCTCACCGCGACCTGCTCGGCGGCGCCCCGCTCGAACAGCTCGATGAACGGGTCCCCGGCGATCTGGGCGGAGAACCGGGTGCAGCGGGCACACAGCACGCAGCGCTCCCGGTCCAGCAGGATCTCGGTGGAGATCGCCAGCGGCTTCGGGTACACCCGCTTGGTCTCCTTGAACCGGGAGACCGCGCCGCCGTTCGCCATCGACTGGTTCTGCAGCGGGCACTCGCCGCCCTTGTCGCAGATCGGGCAGTCGAGCGGATGGTTGAGGAGCAGGAACTCAAGCGTGCCGGCCTGGGCCTTGCGGGCGACCGGCGAGGTCAGCTGGGTCTTCACGACCATGTCGGCGGCCACCGTCGTGGTGCAGGAGGCGACCGGCTTGCGCTGGCCCTCCACCTCGACGATGCACTGCCGGCAGGCTCCGACGGGGTCGAGGAGCGGATGGTCGCAGAACCGCGGGATCTCGATGCCGAGCAGCTCGGCCGCGCGGATGATGAGGGTGCCCTTGGGCACGCTCACCGACAGCCCGTCGATGGTGAGGGTGATGAGGTCGGGTGCGGCCGGCTGGGCCGGCTCGGAGGCGCGAGGCCTGGATGGGGCGACGGTCATGATGGTCAGTGCGCTCCCGCGTAGGCACCCGGGGCGGACGCGGGCGAGCCGTCGCCGGCCGTGGCGTCTCCCGGGGTGGGGTTCGGCTTCGTGGTCACCGCACTCACCGGGATGAACTCGTCCCGGAAGTACTTGATCCCCGAGACGATCGGGGAGGTGGCCCCGTCGGCCAGCGCGCAGAATGCCCGGCCGAAGATGTTGTCGCAGGCGTCGACGAGGGTGTCCACGTCCTCGGCGTCGCCTTGGCCCCGTTCCATCCGGGACAGGATCTGCACCATCCAGGTGGTGCCCTCGCGGCACGGAGTGCACTTGCCGCACGACTCGTGCGCGTAGAACTGGGTGAGCCGGCGGACGACCTTGAGCATGTCGACCGTGTCATCCATGATCATGAGTGCGGCCGTGCCAAGCAGCGACCCGGCCTCCTGCATGCCCTCGAAGTCGAGCGGCGCGTCGAGGTGCTCGGCGGTCAGCATCGGAGTGGACGACCCGCCCGGGGTCCACGCCTTGAGCCCGTGACCGCCCCGCACGCCGCCGGCCAAGTCGAGCAGCTCCCGCAGCGTGGTGCCCATCGGGGCCTCGTACTGGCCGGGCCGGGTCACGTGCCCGGACAGGCTGTAGATCTTCGGCCCCGGCGAGCGCTCCCGGCCCATTGACCGGAACCAGTCCACGCCGTAGTTCACGATGTACGGCACCGACGCGATCGTCTCGACGTTGTTGACCACCGTCGGGGAGGCGTACAGGCCGTGCGTCGCGGGGAACGGCGGGCGCAGCCGCGGCTGGCCGCGACGGCCCTCCAGGGAGTCGAGCAGGGCTGTCTCCTCGCCGCAGATGTAGGCGCCCGCGCCGGAGTGCACGACGAGGTCGAGGTCGAAGCCGCTGCCGAGGATGTCCCGGCCGAGGTAGCCGGCCCGGTAGGCCTCGGCCACGGCGGCCTGCAGCCGACGGGCCGCGTGGATCAGTTCGCCGCGCAGGTAGACGAACGCCCGGCCGGCCCGCACCGCGTAGGCCGCGATGATGATCCCCTCGATGAGCGAGTGCGGGTCCGCCATCATCAGCGGCGCGTCCTTGCAGGTGCCCGGCTCCCCCTCGTCGGCGTTGATGACGAGGTAGTGCGGCCTGCCGTCGCCCTGCGGGATGAAGCCCCACTTCATCCCGGTGGGGAAGCCGGCGCCGCCGCGCCCCCGCAGCCCGGAGTCCTTCACCAGCTTGATGAGGTCGTCCGGGGCCATCGCGAAGGCGGTGCGCAGCGCGGTGTAGCCGTCGAGGCGGGTGTAGGTCTCGATCGTCCACGACTCCGGCGTGTTCCAGCGCCGGGTGAGGACCGGGGTGACGGGCATTGTCAGCTCCCCTTCCGTTCCGAGGAGGCCGGGGTCGTCGGCGCTGGAACCACCGCGGGCGGCGGCCCGGCAGGCGGTGGGGCGGCGGGCCGCGGCGCCGCCGCGTCGGCCACCACGCCGTGGGTGACCAGCGGCGCGGGCGCCTGCTCGGCGCTCCAGCCGGCCGCCTCGGCCACGAGGAGACCCACGACCGACGGCTCGCCGACCCCCGGGCCCGCGACGCCCTCCGGTCTCGGATCGCCGAACCCGGCGAGCTGGCGGGAGACCTCGGCGAACGAGCACAGCGGACCGCCGCGGGTCGGCGCCGGCCGCCGCCCCGCTCGCAGGTCCTCGACGATCGCCTGGGCGGAGTCGGGGTCGACCTGGTCGTAGAACTCGTAGTTCACCGTCATGACCGGTGCGTAGTCGCAGGCCGCGAGGCACTCGGCGTGCTCGAGGGTGATCGACCCGTCCGGCGTCGTCTCGTCATGGCCGACCCCGAGGAGCTTCGAGACCCGCTCGTAGACGTCCTCGCCACCGAGCAGCGCGCACGACAGGTTCGTGCAGACCGAGACGAGGTAGTCCCCGACCGGATGCCGCTTGTACATCGTGTAGAAGGTCGCCACCGCGCCGACCTCGGCCCGGGTGATGCCCAGCACGTCCGCGCAGAACGCGACGCCCTGCGCGGTCACGCATCCCTGCTCGGCCTGTACCAGGTGCAGCAGCGGGAGCAGGGCCGAACGGGATCGGCCGGCTGGGTACCTGGCGATGATCTCCTGCGCGGCCGCATGGGTCTCCGGCGAGAACGCCATCAACGATCAACTCCCCCGAGCACCGGGTCGACTGAGGCGACCCCGACGATCACGTCCGCCACCTGGCCGCCCTCGGTCAGCGCCGGGACGGCCTGCAGGTTGACGAAGCTTGGATCCCGCACGTGGACGCGGAAGGGTCTCGTGCCGCCGTCGCTGACCACGTGGTAGCCGAGCTCTCCGCGCGGCGACTCGATCTGGGTGTAGACCTGACCGGCCGGGACGCGGAATCCCTCGGTCACCAGCTTGAAGTGATGGATCAGGGCCTCCATCGAGGTCCCCATGATCTTCCGGATGTACGCGAGTGAGTTGCCCGTCCCGTCGGACCCGACAGAAAGCTGGGACGGCCAGGCGATCTTCTTGTCGGCGACCATGACCGGGCCGGGACGCAGCCGGTCCAGACACTGATCAACGATCTTGAGTGACTCGCCCATCTCCTCCAGCCGCACCAGGTAGCGGGCGAAGGAGTCGCCCTCCAGCGCGGTCGGCACGTCGAACTCGTAGGTTTCGTAGCCGCAGTAGGGCATGGTCTTGCGCAGGTCCCACGGCAGGCCCGCGGCGCGCAACACCGGGCCCGTGGTCCCCAGCGCGATGCAGCCGGCCGCGTCGAGAACGTTGACGTCGACCATCCGGGCCTTCCAGACTGGCTGGCCGGTGAGCAGCGCGTGATACTCCCTGATCCGCTTCGGCATGTCCGCGAGGAACGCCCGGATGGCCCGCTCGGCGCCGTCGGGGAGATCCTGGGCGAGGCCCCCGGGCCGGATGTAGGCGTGGTTCATCCGCAGCCCGGTGATGAGCTCGAGCAGGTCGAGGACCTTCTCCCGCTCCCGGAAACCGAAGATCATGGCGGTGGTGGCGCCGAGCTCCATGCCGCCGGTCGCGAGCCACACCAGGTGCGAGGCGATCCGCTGGAGCTCCATCACCATCACCCGGATCACCGTGGCCCGCTCGGGTACCTGCTCGGTGATGCCCAGCAGCCTCTCCACCGACAGGCAGTAGGCCGCCTCGTTGAACAGCGGCGAGAGGTAGTCCGCCCGGGTGAGGAAGGTGACCGCCTGAGTCCAGGTGCGGTACTCACAGCTCTTCTCGATGCCGGTGTGCAGGTAGCCGATGACGAGGCGGGTCTCGGTGACCGTCTCGCCCTCGATCTCCAGGACCAGGCGGAGCACCCCGTGGGTCGACGGGTGCTGCGGCCCCATGTTGACGACGATCCGCTCGTTCTCCTCCTCGCCGACGCCGAGGATCTGCTCCCAGTCGCTGCCGGTGACGGTGTAGACCCGCCCGTTCGCCGACTCGGTGAAGCCGGCCTCGTAGGCCGGATGCTCCCCGAGTCCGCCGACGGTCCCGGTCGGGCCCCCGACGCCGTTCGCGCCGTCGGGGGCCCCGGTGCCGTTGGGAGCCCCGGTGGTCAGATCGTCCGTGGTGGAGGAAGTCGACGTGTTGGTCGTCATAGCGAACCTCGGATGTCGCCTCGTGGGATGTCGCCTCGTGGGATATCGCCTTGGCGGTGCCGCCGGCCGGCCGGGGCCGGACGCGGGGTCACGAGTAGCTCCGGCGCTCGTCTGGCGGCGGGATCGTGACACCCTTGTAGTCGACGGGGATGCCCCCCAGCGGGTAGTCCTTGCGCTGCGGGTGCCCGATCCAGTCGTCCGGCATCATGATCCGGGTCAGGCCCGGATGACCCGTGTAGACGATGCCGAACATGTCGTAGGTCTCGCGCTCGTGCCAGTCCGCGGTGGGCCACACCGAGGTCAGGCTCGGCACGGTGGGATCGGCGTCGGTGACGGACACCTCGACCCGGACCCGGCGACGGTGCGTCATCGAGGTCAGGTGGGCCACCGAGTGCAGGCGACGGCCGGTGACGTCGTCCGGGTAGTCCACGCCGGACAGCGAGGACAGCAGCTCGAACCGCAGGTCGGGGTCGTCGCGCAGGGTTTGCCCGACGGCGACGAGGCTCTCCCGGCGCACGTGGACGGTCAGCTCCCCGCGGTCCACCACCACCCGTTCGACGGCGTCGCCGAGCTGGGGGAAGGCACGTTCGAGCGCGTCGTAGACGGCGTCGGCGTCGGCGTCACCGAACGGGCGGGCGGTGGAGCTCAGGATCGGAACGGGCGTGACGAGCCCGCCGAACCCGGAGGTGTCACCGCTGTCACCGGCGCCGAACGCGTCCCGGCGCTGCCCACCCGGACCGCCGGGCACGCCGGCGGCGCCCGGTATCAGGTCGGCGGAGGCTGTGCTCTCGTCGCTCACTGCCTAGATCCCCCGATCCGGGCCGTCGACATCACCGATGCTCTCGGTGGTTGGACCGGGCCCGTGCGCCCGGGCCTCGTCACTCGGCTTGGGGTCGACCGGTATCCGCTTGGCGCGCCCGAACACCGACGGCGGCGCGAGGGCGGCGGGGCGGCGGGTGTCCAGGGCGGGTTCGACCGCCCCGCCACCCGTCGGCGCCGGCGCCCCGGCCGGGATCGAGAAGCGCTTGCGGTCGTTCACCGAGAGGGTCCGGGTGTCGAACGCGCCCTCCGGCAGACCGGCCCGGGCGGTGGCCACCTCGATGGGTTTCGGATACGGCGAGGAGCCGATCTTCGTGTGCTCGATCCGGCCAGAGATCGGGCCGGCGAGGATCTTCTCGTGCAGCTTGATGATGGCATCCATGAGCATCTCCGGCCGCGGTGGGCAGCCGGGGAGGTACATGTCGACCGGGACGATGTGGTCCACACCCTGCACGATCGCGTAGTTGTTGAACATGCCGCCGCTGCTGGCGCAGACACCCATCGACAGCACCCACTTGGGCTCGGGCATCTGGTCGTAGATCTGCCGCAGCACCGGCGCCATCTTCTGACTCACCCGGCCGGCAACGATCATGAGATCGGCCTGGCGCGGGCTGGCCCGGAAGACCTCCATGCCGAATCGGGACAGGTCGTAGCGGCCGGCTCCCGTCGACATCATCTCGATCGCGCAGCAGGCCAACCCGAAGGTCGCCGGCCACAGCGACGAGCGCCGTGACCAGTTGGCGAGCTTCTCGACGCTGGCGAGAAGCACACCGCCCGGCAGCTTCTCCTCTAGTCCCATTCCAGACCTCCACGCCGCCACTCGTAGGCGTACGCGACGAAAATGGTCGCCATGAACAACGCCATCGCGCCGAGACCGAATACCGCCAGACTGTCGAAGGCGACCGCCCAGGGGAAGAGGAAGATAATCTCGATGTCGAAGACGATGAAGAGCATCGCGGTGTTGTAGTACTTCACCGGGAAACGCTGCGGTCCGGCCGGGGCCGGGGAGGGTTCGATCCCGCACTCGTATGCGTCGATCTTCGCACGGTTGAACCGGCGCGGGCCGATCAGCGCACCGGCCGCGACCGAACCGACCGCGAACAGGGCCGCGATCACGAGCAGAACGAGGATCGGCACATAGTTCGAGAGCATGCCGAACTCCTCTCCTTCGAGAGTTTGTTACCGGACGTTGGGGTGAAACGGCTCGCCGGTGAACGGACCGCAAACGGTCCGGACTCGGTCCGCGGAACCAGTGGCCATTTCGGACACGTCAGGCCGCGGGAGCGAGCCGGGTCATCGCGTTGATCAGCCGGTCCATCGCATCCCCTCCCCGGGGGTCGGTGAGATTTGCCATGATCTTGAGAACGAAACGCATGAGGACCGGTCTCGGCAACCCGTAGCGGGTACCGAACGCCATAATCGTCGGATTGCCGATGAGCTGGACGAAGAACCGGCCCAGGGTGTAATAGCCCCCGTACCGGGCCCGCATGAGTTCCGGGTACTGGCCGAGTGCCCGCTCCCGCGCCGGACCATCCGGGCGGGCGAGGGCCTGCACGGCGATCTCGGCGGCGTACCGACCGGATTCGAGCGCGTAGGCGATGCCCTCGCCGTTGAAGGGATTCACCATCCCGCCCGCGTCACCGACCAGCAGCACGCCGTCGCGGTAATGGGGGGTCCGGTTGAAGCCCATCGGCAGGGCGCTGCCACGCACCGGGCCGATGGCGTTGTCCTCGGTGTATCCCCACTCCGGCGGCAATGCGGCGAGCCAGCGGCGCAACAGGTCCCGGTAGTCGGTGTTCTGGAAGGCGTCCGTGGTGTTCAGCAGGCCGAGGCCCACGTTGCTCGTGCCGTTACCGACCCCGAAGATCCAGCCGTAGCCGGGCAGCAGTCGGCTCTCGCGCGGCCTGCCCTCCCACAGTTCCAGATGGGACTCGAGGAAGTCGTCGTGCGTGCGGGGGCTGCGGTAGTAGCGGCGGACCGCGACCCCGAGCGGCCGGTCCTCCCGGCGGCGGATACCGAGGGCGAGCGCGATGCGGGCGCTGTTACCGTCCGCCGCGACGACCAATGGCGCCCGGAACGTCACAGGTGCCCGGTCAGTGCCGGTCCTGGCGTGCACGCCGACGACCCGTCCGGTGCGCTCGTCGAGCAGCGGACCGGTCACGGCGGTCCCCTCGTGCAGCCGGGCACCAACCTTCACCGCGTGGCGGGCCAGCAGATCGTCGAAGTCAAGCCGCGGACGGACCAGGCCGTAGTCGGGCCAGCTCGCCAGCTCCGGCCAGGGCAACTCCAGGCGGACGCCGCCGCCAATGATGCGAAGCCCCCGGTTACGGGCCCATCCGGCCACGGGCGAGGTGTCGACACCCATGTCCACGAGGCTGCGGACGGCCCGCGGGGTCAGCCCGTCGCCACAGACCTTCTCGCGGGGGAAGGTCGTCTTCTCCAGCAGGAGCACGTCGAGCCCGGCGCTGGCGAGATGGTAGGCGGCCGAGGAGCCACCCGGACCCGCGCCGACCACGATGACGTCGGCGTCGGCCTTCGACCGGCCGGCCGCACCATCAGCCCTTGTCGTCGCCATGGTCACGAATTGCTCCGGATCTGCTAGACCACTCGTCCCGGGGGCGCCCCACCGGGGGCCCTCCACCTGTGTGCTCGTGAAATTCTTCACGAGCGTTCCCGGCGAGTGTAGGCCTTGCACAGGTCAATCGCACCAACCAGGATGCTGCGAAGAACGGACGGGTTGATTTCGTACACCCTATCGTTACCGTGAGCGATAGTTCGCGGCGCCGGACGCCCGCCGCCGGGGCTCGGCCGCCGATCGCCATCGTGAGCGGCGGGTAAAATCTTCGCCCGATCAGCCTGGATCAGGCCAGCTCACCCGCCTGGTGTCGGTCCGCAACACTCGCCCGGAGCGTGAAGCGCAACGGAGAAACCACGAAGCCGGGCCCCACCGCCCGCCGGTGGCCCATATTCGCCCCCGGGGTGGGATCAGCGCCCGTGCGGGGTAGTCCCTCCACAGGTCACCCGAAACGCGGTGGCTCGTCCGCGGTCGCCGCCGGTGTCCCGACGACACGGACGCATCATCACCCGAACGCCGTCACCCGAACACCGTCACCCAAAGCAGCACGGACTGGGAACGAGAGAACGCGATGACCACCGCAGAGACCGTCGTCATCCCCACCCCCGACGGGCCCGCCCCGGCCACGCTCACCGAACCCGATGGTCCCGCACGCGGCGGCGTCGTCGTCCTCCACGAGGCGTTCGGCCTCACCGAGCACATCACCGATGTCTGCTCGAGGTTCGCGCGCGCGGGCTGGCGGGCCATCGCCCCCGACCTGTTCCACCGCGCGGGCTCGCCCGTCTTCGACTACGACGACCTCGCCTCCGCGGTGAAGATCCTCGATGAGCTCAACGGCACCGACCTTCTCGCCGACATCGACGCCGCGCTGGCCATCCTCGCCGAGGAGGGCACCGCCATCGACCGCTGCGCCGTCGTGGGCTTCTGCGTCGGCGGGAGCATCGCCTTCCAGGCTGCGGTGGCCCGGCCGTTCGGCGCCGCGAGCACCTTCTACGGTGGCGGGATCACCATGCGCCGCTTCGGGGAACCCGCCCAGCTGGATCTCGCCGACCGCCTGCAGGCACCGTGGCTCGGCCTGTACGGCGACCAGGATCCGAGCATCCTCGCTTCGGAGGTGGAGGACCTGCGGGCGGCGACACGGAAGGCGTCCGTGCCCGCCGAGATCGTCCGTTACCCACAGGCCGGGCACGGCTTCCACAACGACGCCCGCGCCGGCGCCTACCACGGCCCGTCGGCGAAGGACGCCTGGTCACGCATGCTGACCTGGTTCGACTCGCATGTTCCCGGCTGAGCCCACCCCGCCTGCCGTGGCGCCGGCCGGTCCAGCACCATGACCGGTCCAGCACCATGACCGGTCCAGGACCGTCAGTCCGGGGCGTGACCCCGGTGCAACGCCACCACGCCGCCGGTGAGGTTGCGCCAGCCGACCCGGGACCAGCCCGCCTCCCGCAGCAGGCCAGCCAGCTCCGCCTGGGCGGGCCAGGCCCGGATCGACTCGGCGAGATAGACATACGAGTCCGGGCTGTTGCTCACCGCGCGGGCCACGGCCGGCAAGGCCCGCATCAGGTACTCGACGTAGACCGTCCGCCAGAGCGCCCAGACCGGGCGGCTGAACTCGCACACCACGAGCATCCCGCCCGGACGGGTCACCCGACGCAGCTCGGTGAGGCAGCCGAACGTGTCGGCGACGTTGCGCAGACCGAACGAGATCGTCGTCCGGTCAAAGGTCTCGTCCCGGAACGGCAGCCGCAGCCCGTCCCCGGCGGTCAGCAGGATCCGCCCAGCCTCCCCCGGCAACGGCCGCGACGCCAGCCGACGCTGCCCGGCCCGCAGCATCCCCAGGGAGAAGTCACAGGCCACCACATCGGTCCCGGCGAGAGCGAAGGCTCGTGACGAGGTCGCCGTCCCGGCGGCGAGGTCGAGGACCCGAAGCCCCGGCCGCAGGTCCAGCGCGCCCGCCGCGGCGCGCCGCCAGGTCCGGTCGAGCCCGCCGGTGAGCACGGTGTTGGTCAGGTCGTACCGGTTGGCCACCCCGTCGAACATCGACGCGACGTCCCGCGGACGTTTGTCGAGTCCCGCTCTGCTCACCATGCCCCTTCCCCGCTCACCATGCCCCTTCCCCGCCGCCGAACCGCGCCGAGGCCGCCGCCGAGGCGTCGCGGGCGGCCCTCTCGACGGTGTCCCAGTCGGTGCTCTCGCCGATCCGCCGCAGCCGCGTGCGGGTCGGCTCGTCGCACAGCGCGCCCGCGACCCCGGCGGTGTACAGGTCGCGGGCCCGGGCACCGAGCCCTGCCGCGACCGCGTGCTCCGTCTCCAGATCGGTGCCGAACATAGCGGGATCGTCGGTGGCAAGCGAGCACGCGACCCCGGCCCGCAGCAACGCCGCCAAGGGGTGGTCGTCGAGGGATGCCACCGACCGAGTCCGCAGGTTGGACACCGGGCAGACGTCCAGCACGATCCCCTGATCGACCAGCCGTCGCATCAGCTCGGGGTCCTCGGCGGCCCGGATCCCATGCCGGATCCGCCTGGCTCCCAGCGCGTCGAGCGCGCCCCGTACGGACACCGGGCCCGCCGTCTCCCCCGCGTGCGGGACCGCGGCGAGCCCGCCGTCGGCGGCCAGTGCGAACGCCGGCGCGAACGGCTCGGGGGGATGACCGACCTCCGGTCCGCCGAGCCCAATGCCGACGACACCGCGATCGGCGAACCGCACCGCCCACCGCGCCACCTCCATCGCGGCCTCGACCGGCAGCACCCGCTCGATGTCCGGGGTGAGGCGCACCTCGACGCCATAGCGTTCCCGGGCCTCGATCGCCCCGTCGGCGTAGCCGTGGAAGATCTCCTCGACGCGGACCCCCCGATGGACCCGGAACCAGGGCGAGAAGATGCCCTCCAGGTAGACGGCGCCCGCCCGGGCCGCCTCGGCGGCGTAGTCGACGACCACCTGGCGGAAGTCGGCCTCCGTCCGCATCACGTGGGTGGTGAGGATCCAGGCCTTCAGGAAGTGGTCGAAGTCGCGGAAGCGGTAGAGGTCCGCGAGGCCCTCGACCGTGCGGGCAGGCAGCGCCTCGGAGTTGCGGCGCGCCATCTCCAGCAGGGTGGCGGGACGGACCGTGCCCTCCAGATGGACGTGGAGTTCGATCTTCGGCCCGGTCGGGGACGGGACCGCGAATCCGGAGGGGTCACTCACCCGGTCACTGTATGGTGCGCCCGGCTACGCGGAGATGAGCGGTAGCGCGGTGGAGGAGAAGTGCGAGGCCACCCGGTCGTCAACCGGGTCCTGCGCCGGGTCGCGGTGCACGACGAGGTGCTGGTAGCGGGTGTCGCGCTGAGCGGGGATGCGGCCGGCAGCACGGATCAGGGAGATCAGCTCCGACCGGTTGGTGCGGTGGCGCGCCCCGGCGGAGGAGACGACGTTCTCCTCCAGCATCACCGAGCCGAGGTCGTCGGCGCCCATGTGCAGGGTGAGCTGGCCGATCTCCTTGCCGGTGGTCAGCCAGGAGCCCTGCAGGTGCGTGATGTTGTCGAAGAACAGCCGCGCGACCGCGACGAGGCGGAGGTACTCCAGGGTCGTCGCCTGGGTGCGCCCGCCGAGATGATTGTTCTCCGGCTGGTAGGTCCAGGGGATGAACGAACGGAACCCGCCGGTCCGGTCCTGGACGTCCCGGATCATCGTCAGGTGTTCGATGCGCTCGGCGTTCGTCTCCCCCGTGCCCATCATGAAGGTGGCGGTGGATTCCAGGCCGAGGTTGTGGGCGGTCTCCATCACGGACAGCCAGACGTGACCGGGCTCCTTCAGCGGAGCGATCGCCTGCCGGGGCCGTTCGGTGAGAATCTCCGCTCCCGCGCCCGCGAAGCTGTCCAGGCCCGCGTCCCGCAGCCGGGTAATGACCTCGGGAAAAGTCAGATCGGACGTCCGGGCGATGTGCACAACCTCGCTGGCGCCCAGCGAGTGCAGCGCCAACTGGGGATATGCCTTCTTGATGGCGGCAAAGGTACGCTCATACCACTCGATGCCGAAGTCGGGATGGTGCCCGCCCTGCAGCATGATCTGCGTGGCGCCGAGCTCGACCGCCTCCCCGCACTTGGCGACGATGTCCTCGACGTCGCGGACCCAGCCCTCGGCATGCTTCGGAGCGCGGTAGAAGGCGCAAAACCGGCAGGCGGTCACGCAGACATTCGTGTAGTTGATGTTCCGGTCGATGATGTACGTCGCGATGCCATCGGGGAAACGGCGCCGACGGACCGTGTCCGCCGCGCCGCCGAGCGCGTGCAGCGGCGCCCTCGTATAGAGGAGCAGCGCCTCCTCCGCGGAGATACGCCCGCCGGCTGCGGCCCGGTCCAGCACAGACCGGATCTCGCCACCACCCCGACCCACCGGAATCTCACCATCGACATCCATACGGCCCTCCCCGCGTAGCGCCTTCGGCGCGACGCGGGGACCCCTGGCATCGGGCGCCGTTCGGGGTCTCCGTCGAATCACCTTCGGCGATCCTCCCAGGGTAGCCGTCGGAGCCTTCCGCGCGACGCGGGGACCCCTGGCATCGGGCGCCGTTCGGGGTCTCCGTCGAATCACCTTCGGCGATCCTCCCAGGGTAGCCGTCGGAGCCTTCCGCGCGACGCGGGGACCCCTGGCATCGGGCGCCGTTCGGGGTCTCCGTCGAATCACCTTCGGCGATCCTCCCAGGGTAGCCGTCGGAGCCTTCGGCGCGACGCGGGGGATGAACGGTCAGTGTCCGGATCGCGTCCTCGGGTCCACCGGGCTGGAGCCACCACGGGTGGCGTCAGTGTAGCCGGCTGTCGAGGAGCCGGCCGGGCTGGCGGGACCGGCGTCGTGGTGACCGTGGCCGCGGCTGGTGAGCTTCGCCTGGAGCTGCTTGATCTTGGCCCGGTTCTCCGGCCGGTTGGCCGCGGCCTTGGCCTTGTTGACCATCTCCTTGGTCTTCGGGCTGTGTAGGAAGTCCGTGATCTTGTTCGAGAAACTGGCCATGACAACGGTGTACCTATCCGGGCAGGGGTTTACGCCTGCCGGTCACCCGTTCGACGACCCGCCCGAGGAGCCGCCGAACGTGTCCCTCACCCGGTTCCACAGGCTGTCGAGCTGGTCATGGGTGTCATCCTTGACGGACGTGACGACCTTGTTCCACAACCGCTGGCGCTGTTCGTCGACCATCAAGGCGATCTGGTCCGCCGCGGAGAGCAGCAGCAGGACGACAAGAACGAACAGGATCGTGCGCTTGAAAGGGATCCGCAGCCGGAACCGACGCCGGGGACGCGGTCGCGGCACCGATTCGGCGTAGGGAGCCGGCGCGCGTCCGCGCGGCGCCGGCCGCGCCTCGGCCACCCGCGGGGCCGGGGCAGGCGCGGGACCCGCGGGCGCCGACGGGGGCCGCTGCTGGGCCACGGGGCGGGGCCGGGCCGGCGCCTGGGGAGACGGTGCCGCCTCCGCGGCACGGCCGGCGTAGGGCTGACCGGCGTAGGGCCGACCGGCGTAGGGCCGACCCGCGTGGGCCTGGTCCGGGTAGGGCTGACCGGCGTGCGGAGAATCCACCCGGGGCTGGCCGCCGTGCCTCGGGCGGGCGTCCGGCGCCGGCGGCGGATGGCCCCCCTCGCCGGAATTGTCGAAACCCGATCGGTGGCCGTTCCCGTCGGCCTCATCGTCGTACTGGACGAATCCGCCGCGGCGCCGTCGACGGGCCCGCGGCACCCCGTGCCGCGGGCCCGCGGCACGGTCGGCGGCCGGTGGCGGTGCCAGCGCGGGTGGCGGCACAGGCGGACCGGCCGGCGGGGGCCTGTCGCGGGCCGAGTCGTTCCACCAACGGTCGCCGCCGAGGGGCCGGGGCTCATTCTCCCACCAGCGCCGCTGTTCATACGGGGTCGCAACGTGGGTCGGATCCGGCCAACCGGCCCCGGCACCCCCGGCGAGCGCGGCCGCCCCAGCCCCGGCGGTACTGCGCCCCCGTGGCCAGGTCCCGTCGAGCAGTGCGGTCGCGGCGTCCCGCGCGTCACCGGCCCGGCCGCGTTCGCCGAGTAGGGTGAGCAGCAGGTTCTCGGTGGAGGGCCGGTCCCGGGGGTCGCGGGCGAGCGCGGACCGGACGATCGGCGTGAGATCCGGCGGCATGGCCCGCAGGTCCGGCTGACCCGTCAGGATCTTCTCCGACATCTCCAGGTAGGTGCCGTGGCCGTAGGGGTGACCGCCGGTGGCCGCGTAGCCGATCAGCAGTCCCCAGGCGAAGACGTCGACCGCCGGACCGAGCGCAGCGCCCTCCATCTGCTCGGGCGCCATCCAGCCGACCGAGCCGAGGACCAGACCCGTCTGGGTGCGGCCCTTCGTCATGTCGAGCGTGCGGGCGATCCCGAAGTCGATGACCCGGGGGCCGGAGTACGACAGCATGACGTTGCTCGGTTTGAGATCCCTGTGCACGATGCCGGCCCGGTGGATGGCGGTGAGCGCGGACGCCACGCCGACCGCCACGCCCTGCAGTGTCGACAGCGGCAGCGGACCGGACTCGGTGACGGCCTGATCAAGCCGGACGCCGTCGATGTACTCCGTGACCAGATAAGGACGACGCGCGTCGGGATCGGCGTCGAGTACCTGGGCGGTGCAGAAGGGCGCGACCCGCCGAGCGGCCGCCACCTCGTCCCGGAAACGTGCCCGGAATTCCGGGTCGGCGGCGAGGTCCGACCTGATCACCTTGATCGCAACGAACTTCTCGGCCGCGTCCTGGGCGAGGAACACCGTTCCCATCCCACCCGCGCCCAGCCGACCGACGACCTGGTAAACACCGATCGTGGTCGGATCATCGGGATGCGGCGCCTCGGCCGGATATCCGCCGATAGGCGAAACCCGACGCGCCGATCGTTCCGTCACTGTTCTCCCGCCCGTGTTATACCTCCGGCCGCGGCCCAGGTACCGTTCCGGCCTGGGAGCCGTCACCGGTGCCGCAATTGTCTCCCCGTGCAGGGAGATGAACCCATCATCACGCCACAGTCCGTCGTCGCCCAGTCCCTACGGGCATCCGCAACGGCGCGGAAGTCACGCTAACCCTCTCGAGTAAATCGATGTCGAGCGTTGTCCGCCAGCCGACGCGGCGGATCCGATCGTTCCCGCCAGCCGTATCCGAGGAGACCGCAGGTGGTCGACAACAACCACAGGTGGTCGACGACTCACCATTCCGCGGATGAAGGCGGGTGAGGTGTGTCTCCGGCAGGATGAGGGAGGGAACATCCACTGCTACCGACCGGCTGCCCCGACAGCGCCGGTCGGCCGCCAAGCCTAGGGAGTCACCCGTGGTCACGCAGTCCGCCGATGCGCACCAGCCCGCGAACGCGGTCACGGAGACCGACCCCGCGGCCGGAGCGAGCGTCACCGGCGCCGTGCGGTCGGGGACGTCCCCGGTCGACACCGACGTCGACATGCTGATCGTAGGCGCCGGTCCGGCCGGTCTCTACGGCGCCTACTACGCCGGATTCCGCGGCATGTCGGTCGCGCTCATGGACTCGTTGCCCGAGGCCGGCGGTCAGGTCACCGCGATGTACCCGGAGAAGGTGATCTACGACATCGCGGGTCTGCCGGCCGTCCGGGGGCGGGAACTGATCGACGCCCTGTTGATCCAGGCGAACCAGTTCTCCCCCACCTACCTGCTGGGCCAGCAGGCCGCCGAGCTGGCCCACAAGCCGGACGCCGTGGTGGTGACCAGCAGCCAGGGCCTTCGGGTACGCGCCAAGGTCGTCGTCATCACCGGCGGTCTCGGCACCTTCGCCCCCCGCCCGCTGCCCACCGGCACCGCGCATCTGGGCCGCGGCCTGGTCTACTTCGTGCCCAAGCTCGACGTCCACACCGGCCAGGACGTCATCGTGGTCGGCGGCGGGGACAGCGCCTTCGACTGGGCGCTGGCCCTGGAGCCGATCGCCCGCTCGGTCACCCTCGTGCACCGGCGGGACCGGTTCCGGGCGCATATGTCCACAGTCGAGCGGGTCGAGGCGTCCTCCGTCGAGATCCTGACCTTCACCGAGGTCGCCATGGTCCACGGTGAGGAGTGGATCGAGAAGGTCGAACTGGTGCAGACCCGCACCGGCGACCGACATGTCCGACCCGCGCAGGCGGTCGTCGCCGCGCTCGGATTCACCGCCGACCTCGGACCGCTGACCCGCTGGAATCTGACCATTGACAAGCGGCACATTGTCGTCGACCCGACGATGGCGACCGGGGTCGAGCGGATCTTCGCGGCCGGCGACATCACCGAGTACCCGGGGAAGGTCCGCCTGATCGCGACGGGTTTCGGGGAGGCCGCGACGGCGGTCAACAACGCGGCGCCGCTGGTGGACCCGTCGGCAAAGATCTTCCCGGGGCACAGCTCCGACGACGGCACCGGCGGCTGAGCGCCCGGCGGGCGTGGCCGACAGGCGTGGCCGACGGATGCGGCCGACGGATGTGGCCGTTTCCGACCGGGCACCGGCGGACCCGCGGCGCACACTGGGAACATGCGCGGTCTACTGGTGATCGGTCACGGATCCCGGCGGGACGAGGCGAACGCGACGGTTCGGGAACTCGCCCACCGGCTCCTGGTCGATCCCGGCCATGTGGTCGATCCCGGCCATGCCGCCGCGCCATGGACGTGGGGGGCGGTCGAAGCCGCCTTCCTTGAAATCGCCCAGCCCGACATCGCCACCGGGTACGCCACGCTGGCCGACGCGGGATGCACCGAAATCGTCGCCTACCCGTTCTTCCTGTTCGACGGCAACCACACCCGCCGGGACATCCCGGCGGCACTGGAGGGCGCCCGGTGCCGGCACCCGACGACCCGATGGGTGCTGTCGGAGCCGCTCGGGCTGCACGCGAGCGTCGTCGACGCGGTCCGCGCGCGACTCGACGACACCCTGCGTCTCCTGGTCCGCGAAGCCGATGCCGCCACCCTGAAGATCAACCCCCAGGCGAGCCGGTGGACCGGCTGGTGACGACGAAGTCCGCGACGGCGGCCGCGAGCGGATGGACCCCGGGTTCGGTGGGCACGATGTCCACCCGCATGCCCGCCGCCGCGCAGGCCAGCGCGCTGCGTCGACCCATCGCCGCGATGAGCAGATCGGGCGGGAGAGGTCCGTAGATCTCGGCGGTGCCGCGGGCGGCGGTGGACGACGCGAAGACCGCGACGTCGAAGTCGCCATGCCGGAGCTCCTCGGCGATCCGGGGATCCGGCTCGGCGGTCACGTCGGTGAGCAGCGGCACCCGGCGCAGGGAACACACCGCGTCCGGCGGGTCCGCCGCGCCGGCGATCAGCACCCGCGACGAGCCGGTCGGACCGGCGGGACCGGCGGGACCGGTCGACGATGGATCCGCGGACAGCGGATCCGTGGACAGCTCGGCGACGGGCACCGAGGCGAGGCCCAGGCCGTCAAGCGCTTCCGCGGCGTCCTCGCGGGCCGCGACGAGAGTCAGGCCGGCCAACGCCCGCACGTCGGTGCCGGCTCGACGCAGCAGGGTCACCACGGCGGCGACCTCGTCCGCATCGGCCAGCAGCAGGCCGCCCGCTCCCGGCAGCGCCGCCACCAGCGCGGCACCGGCGTCCTCGACCGGCGCGGGCCGGGCAACGACGGTCTCGACCGCATCCGCGCCCAGCTGCCGCAGCCGGCGAGCCAGCAGACCCGGCCGCGGCCGGGTACGGGCCACGAGTACCCGGATCCCGGTGAGCGGCCCCGCCTCCAAGGCCAGCGCGTCCCGGCGCGCCGCGACCTCTCCGACCACGATCACCGCGGGAGACCGCACACCGGCCGCGATCGCGTCGATCGCCAGCGCGTCCAGGGTGGTCCGCAGGACCCGCTGCGCCGGGGTCGCCCCGCGCTCGATGACCGCGACCGGCGTCGCCTCGGGGCGACCGCCGGTGAGCAGCGCGTCGGCGATGTCCATGAGACGCGCCACCCCCATCAGGATGACGATGGTCGCCCGGGAGGCCGCGAGAGCGGCCCAGTCCACCGTCGACTCCGGATGGCCGGGTGGCAGGTGCCCCGAGACGATGGCAACTTCCTGCGCGAGACCACGATGGGTGACCGGGATGCCGGCACAGGCGGGTACGGCCAGCGCCGAGGTGACGCCGGGCACGACGGTGCACGCGACCCCCGCCGCGGCGCAGGCCTGCGCCTCCTCGCTGCCTCGCCCGAGCATGTAGGGATCGCCGCCCTTGAGGCGGACGACGCGCGCACCGGCGCGCGCCCGGTCGACGAGGACCGCGTTGATCTCCTCCTGGGTCCACGACGGGGCGGCCGGGCTCTTGCCCACGTGGATGATCTCGGCGCCGGCCGGGGCGGCGCCGAGGAGGACGGCCGCGGCGAGCCGGTCGGTGACCACGACGTCCGCGTTCGCCAGCACCTCACGGCCGCGAACGGTGAGCAGACCGGGATCGCCCGGACCCGCGCCGACCAGCCAGACCTCACCCACACTTCGCCCGTCCGTCACGGCGTGCACCGTACCTGCTCGGTTGCCTTCGAACACCGGCAGCCGGCAGGCCCGAGGAGGTCAGTGGATGCCGCACTCCGTCTTGATCGAACCGACCCACCGGCCCTCCCGGCCGGCGCCCCGCCGGGTGCACGGCCAGCAGCCGACCGAGTCGTAACCATCGGAGAGGAGCGGGTTGACGATGACGCCGTGCTCGGCCACGTAGCGTTCGACGTCCTCGTCGGTCCAAGCCGCGAGCGGGTGGATCTTCACCTTGCCCCGTCGGGCGTCCCAGTCGACGACCCGGAGCTTCGCCCGGCTGGGCGACTCCGCCCGCCGCGACCCCGCGGCCCAGGCACGGTAGGGCGCCAGGGCCCGATCCAGCGGAACGACCTTGCGCATCCGGCAGCACAGGTCCGGGTCGGTCCGGTAGAGGTCCTGGCCGTAGACGGCGTCCTGGCCGACGACGGTGAGCTGCGGACGGGCGCTGATGATCGGCAGGTCGTAGGTTCCGGCCACCGCGTCCCGGGTACCGACGGTCTCGGGGAAGTGATAACCGGTGTCGATGAAAACCACGGGGACGTCGGACCGAATCCGGGCGAGCATGTCCACGAGGATCGCCTCAGCCATCGAGGCGGCGATCGCCAGCTTCGTCCCGAATTCCCCGACCGCCCAGCGCAGGATCTCCTCCGCCGGCGCGCCCTCGAGGTCGTCCCCGGCCCGCAGCGCCCGGGCCTGCAACGCGGCATCCATCAGCTCGTCTCCTCGTCGTCACGCAACCCGGCTCCGGCGACGCCGCAGGCGGATGCCGCGGTCGTCCACCGGGCAGCCGCCCGGGTGCTGTCCATTGCCGATCACCGTGCCGCCTGCTCTTCCGCCGCGCCGAACGCCCCGCCCGTGATGACGGCGGTCCCGCCCGAGGCGACCGCGAGGGCCGTCAGGCTCAGCCGGAAGCCCCGCAGGCAGGACCGGCACGCCCAGTACCCGTGACCATGTCCCGCGCCGGAGCCCTCCGGCGGCGTGTCCGGGACGATGTCCTCCTCGCCGCAATACGGGCAGTAGAAGGGCACCACCCGCTCACCGCTAGCCATCTGCGGCACCGAGCGCCGTCAGTTGGGCCTCGTCGGCCCGCTCCGCCCAGTCCGCGAAGCTCTCCCCCGCGGTCCGGTCCGCCCGGTAGGTCTCCAGCACCGCGACGACGTAGTCGACGAGGCCGTCGGCGGTCACCTTCAGACCACGCGACTTGCGGCCCAGCCGCGACCTGGTGCCCAGGTGCCCGCCGAGGTGGACCTGGAAGCCCTCGACCATCTCACCGGTGGCGTCGTCCGGTACCAGGGAGCCCTTGAGCCCGATGTCGGCGACCTGAAAGCGGGCGCAGGCGTTGGGGCAGCCGTTGACGTTGATCCCGATCGGCTCGTCGAAGTCGGGCAGCCGGCGTTCGAGCTCGTCGATGAGGTCGCGGGCCCGACCCTTGGTCTCGACGATCGCCAGTTTGCAGAACTCGATACCGGTGCAGGCCATCGTGCCGCGCCGGAACACGCTCGGGCGGACCACCAGGTCGAGCGCACCGAGTTCGGCCTCCAGCGCGTTGACGTCCGCGTCGGCGACATCGAGGATGACGAGCTTCTGCGTCGTCGTGGCGCGGATGCGGCCCTGCCCGAACCGGTCGGCGAGGTCCGCCACCGCGCTCAGCGTGGTCCCGCTGAGCCGACCCGCCCGCGGTGCGAACCCCACGGCGTTGCGGCCGTCGCGCTGGCGGTGCACCCCGATGTGGTCGCGCCCCTCGCTGCGCGGCGGGGCCGGCGGCGGGCCATCGGGCAGCGCCGAAGCCAGGTACTCCTTCTCCAGAGTCGCGCGCACCCATTCGGCGCCCATGTCCGCGACCAGGAACTTCAACCGGGCGCGGGTGCGCAGCCGTCGGTAGCCGTAGTCTCGGAACAGCGATACGACGCCGTGCCAGACCTCGGCAACCCGCGCCGGCGGCACGAACGCGCCCAGCCGCACGCCGAGCCGTGGGTTCGTCGACAGACCGCCACCGACCCACAGGTCGTAGCCGGCTCCCAGCTCCGGATGGACGACCCCGACGAACGCGATGTCGTTGATCTCGTGCAACGTGCAGTGGTCGGCGCAGCCGGAGATGGCGCTTTTGAACTTACGGGGCAGGTTGGCCAGCGTGGGGTCGCCGACGAACCGGCGGACGACCTCGTCGATCGCCTCGCTCCCGTCGATGATCTCGTCACCGTCGACCCCGGCGAGCGGGCAACCGAGGATCACCCGGGGGGTGTCGCCACAGGCCTCGGCGGTGGTCATGCCGGCGTTCTCCAGCGCCGCCCAGATCGCCGGCACATCCTCGATCCGGATCCAGTGGAGTTGGATGTTCTGCCGGTCGGTGACATCAGCGACGTCCCGGCCGTAGCAGGTGGAGACGTCGGCGATCACCCGGAGCTGATCCGAGGTCATCCGGCCGCCGTCGAGCCGGATGCGCTGCATGAAGTAGGAGTCGTCCAGTTCCTCGGGTTCGAGGATCGCCGTCCGCCCGCCACTGATCCCCGGCCGGCGCTGGGTGTACAGACCCCACCACCGGAACCGGCCCCGCAGGTCCTGGGGATCGATCCCGTCGAAACCGGTGCGCGGGTAGAGGTTGAGGATGCGGTCCCGCACCTCCAGGCCGCCTTGGTCCTTCTTCATCCGCTCGTTCGCGTTGAGCGGCTCGGAATATCCCAACGCCCACTGGCCCGCTCCCTTGGGTCGGGACGGGCGCGCGGACCGGGCAGGACGAGCAGGAGAAGTCATGAGATCTCTCGGTGCGCGAGGAAGTCGCGGCGCCGACAGCGGGCGCCACGAACGGAGACGTCAGCGGGGGCGGCGACAGCCGGCGCTGGAAACCCGCAGCAGGTCGACGTGCAGACGGGCGACGAGCATCGGCTCGATCACCAGGCACGGCACCGCGGGGGACGACGCAGCCCGGCGCCGGCGGGAGGCATCGACCGGAAGGCCCGACGCCTGCCCAACCGGCACCCCACCAGCGAGGGCGCACGTAGTCACGAGCCCATGTTTCCACAGAAGTACGGCCGATGGGCAAGTCGGGGCACTGTCCGGCCTACTTCGACCCGCCATGCTGCTCCAAACTGCAACAAACCGGACAGCCAGCCCCGAGATCGTCCATCATGGCCGATGCGACCGATGCGGCAACCATGACAGCCACCGAACATAAAACTCTATCATGCCAGTGGAGAAAATGAACAATTCTGCCAGTCGCAAGATCGCTCAGATCGTCCGGTGGACGGCGCACAGCCGTCGAAGCTGCTCCACCAGCGGACCGGTGGCCAGCCCTTTCTCCAGCAGGGCGTCCGCGCCGAGTTCCAGCACCTGGTCGAGCAACGCATCCTCGGAGAATCCCGTGAAAATCACCACCGTGGCCCGCGGCACGACCCGCCGGATCCGCGGCAGGGCGGCGATGCCGTCGAGGACCGGCATGGCCAGGTCAAGCAGCACGAGGTCCGGCTCGGTGCGGACGACCTCGTCGATCGCCTCCGCGCCGTTGGACGCGGCGCCGACGATCACGAAGTCGGGTTCGGTCTCCAGCAACAGGCACAATAGTTCGCGCACGCCGTCCGCGTCGTCAACGACGACGACGCGCCGTGGACCGGGCGGAGGCACCTGCTCCCCCGGAGGGGAACCACGGCCCACAGCGGAACCGCCGGCCAGGCCGACGGCCTTCTCCCCGACGAGCCCGACGGTGTCGGCATCCACCGAACGGCCGGTATCCACCATTCTTTTGTACGCGCCCCGCCCGACCCCGCGCATCGTCATTCAGGATGGTTTCCGAGGATGACCCACGTTGGCCATCAGGCCGATACCCGCAGACCGTCGCGAAGCACCGCAGCCTGGACGCGGCCGCGATAGCACACCATGCGGGAATAGCCCGTCCGGACGAGCCCTCGGCGATTCCGCCGCTTTCTGCCAACACTTCCGTGGCAACGCTCGCGTTTCCCAACAATAACCCAAGAAGGTCGGCATAATGTCTCGACGGAGGCGCGGTACGACGGACGACTTCCACGCTACGATCAATCGGCCGACCACGAAGCGCGACGCCGATCAACTTCGCCTGCCACCCGACAGCTGAGAGTAATCATTGGAACTGGATGTGTATGGGACTTTTGACCTCTAGTCTACTAGGGTGCAGTCTGGAGTAATCTGATCACTATCGGTGACTCTCTGCTGGCCATCGGGCGGGCGACCGTCAGGCGGGCGGGCAGAGACAGCACACGACTGCTGAGCTTCCCTCCTCGGGAGGCGGGACCTTGCCACGCGGAAGGACGTCACAGATGCGGCAACGGAGCCGAGGCCGGCACGATGCGGCGACCGCCGAAGACCTGCTACCCGCTGAGGTCCGACGGCGGCGCTGTGAACGTGTCCTCTCTCGGGAGGAGCTCGCCCGACGCACCGGCTACAGCCGCCAGTACATCGGTCAGCTCGAACAGCCCAGCCGAGGCATCCCCTCCCGGCCGGTGATCGCCGCAGTCGACGCGGCGCTGGAGGCCGGGGGCGCCCTCATCGACCTGCGTGAGGCAGCCGTCGCCGCCCGGGCGGAACGCCTGCGTCGCAGGCCCGATCCGGAGCGGGAGTCCCGCCGCCGGGTTTCGGATCTGCTCGACCACCGCCGGTCGGACACCGAACTGGACTACCTCGATCGGTTGGTGGCCGATCTGATCGCCAAGGCCGATCGGCTCGATCCACAGGACGTCACCGCCCAGGTGCTGGAGCAGCAGAACGTCGTCGACAACCTGCTACACACGCCCATGCTGCCGCACCAGCAGTTCCGGCTGTTCATGCTCGCGGGTCACCTGGCCGGGCTGCTCGCCATCTCCCTGTTGGACGTGGACGAGCTCGCGGGAGCCAGCACCTGCTGCCTCGAGGCGGCGGTGTTCACCGAGCTGACCGGTCACGAAGGACTACGGGCCTGGACCCTCGCGGTCAACAGCCTCATCGACGCGGCCGCCCGGCAGGTCTGCGAGGGCACCGAACCCGGCACCGAACCCGGCATCGTGTCCGGCGACGGCCCCGGGGCCCCCGTGCCACCGGACCCACGGTCCGGGCCGCCAGGTGAGCCCAGCGCTCCGAGGTATGCTCTGGCCGACGGGGATGATTCCGGTGGCGAGACTCTCGACGAGATGCTGATCGCGCCGGGCGGGCGAGCCACCCCGCCCCGGTTGATCGCGCTGGTAAAGGGCCGTATCGCGCGCTTCGCCACGGCGAGTACGCGCCGAGCGGTTCCGATTCCGCCGACCAGTATCTCCCGCGCGTTCCGACCACCGGTCTGAGCGGGGTTCCGACCGCCGGCCTGAGTGGCGCTCAGACGTCCGCGAAACGCAGTTCGCGCAGCGCCGGAACATCACCTCGCCGCGCGGCACGTCCGGCGAAGGCGATAATCCCCGCCTGCTGGCGCGCACCAAGCCGAAAGTCGAGAGTGGTGAAATACCGGGCCAGCGTGCCCGGGTCGAACACCTCAAAACGGGCCGCCCGCGCCGCGACCTCGTCCACATCACGCAGCGCCAGGTCGAGTCCGGAGCGGAACGCGCCGTGCACCTCCTTGACCACCCCGGGACGGCGTTCGGCGAAGGACCGTCGGGCGGCCCACACGGCGAACACCATGGGCAGGCCGGTCCACTCCTGCCAGGCGGCACCGAGATCGATGAGCCGGAGAGGATGGTCCGGACCGCCCCGCTCGGCGTCGTAGGTCGCCCGTAGCGCGGTATCCCCGATGATCACCGCGGCATCCGCCTCCCGCAGCATCGACGGCAGGTCCGGCGGCATCGTCACGTACTCCGGTCGCAGGCCGTGGCGCTCCTCCAGCAACATCCGGGCGAGCAGCACGCTGGTCCTGGACGTCGAGCCGAGCGCGACGGTCCGGATCTCCGCGAGCGGCGCCGCCGTGCTCAGCACGACGGACAGGACCGGACCGTCGGAGCCGACCGCGAGGTCGGGCAGCACGACGAGCTCGTCGGCATGCCGGAGGTACTCCACCAGGCTGATCGGACCGATATCGAGATCGCCGACGATCAGCGCGTCGTTCAGCCGGTCCGGGGTGTCCTTCGTCAGCTCGATGTCGAGCAGAGCACCGGAGTGGACCAGTCCCCAGTACAGCGGCAGGCAGTTCAGAAACTGGATGTGCCCCACCCGGGGACGGGCCTGGGTATCGCCGTCGTCGTCCGCTCCGGCTCCGGTCAACACCGTCCGCCCCGGCGCTCCTCCATGACCTCGATGACCGCGCGGCGCTGGCGCAACGCCAGGGGATAGCTGAGCAGCCCGCTGAACACCACGGCCAGGGCGAAGGCCAGCAGCCCGTTCACCCCCAGCAGCAGGACCACGGCCAGCACCGCTCCGAAGAGCACCACGCGTACCGCGAAGTACCGCAGGTTGATGCCGAGCAGGCCGCGCTCGCCCGCCTGGCCCGATTCGGTCGGCGAGTCGGGCATCGCCCGCTGTGGCCACGAAACCCGCTGTGGCCACGAAACCAGCCGCCTACGCGATTGCGCCATCACGTCCTCCGTCTCTTCGTCGGCACCCAGCCGAGCCGGCGCAGCACGGTCGGGAAGAAGCCCAGCCCCAGGAAGACGACGAACAGACCCAGCAGGCCGGCGGCACCGATCGGCAGACCGATCCAGTCGAGCACCACATACCCGGCCACCCCCGGAAACAGGATCACCAGGAAGGCCAGCACAAAGATCGATCCGATGCCGGGTGCTCCGTGGGGCCGGACAGGCCCGGAACCCCCGGGCGCCGGCGACTCCTCGGATCCGCGGGCCGGCCCCGGCCCCTCCCCGGTGCCCATCCGGTCCACCGGTCAGGCGTCGATCGAGGTCGGGACGTCACGCCGAGCCGGGTCGGGACCGTCGTAGACACGGATCTCCCGGTAGCGGGTGTCCCGCTCGACCGGGCGGAAGCCGGCGTCGCGGATGATTGCGAGCAGATCCTCGCGGGTCATGGTGTGCGGCGTCCCGAACCGGTCCGCATCGTGCGTGATCTTGTACTCGACAACGGAACCGTCGAGGTCGTCGGCGCCGAAGTTCAACGCGAGCTGCGCCGTGGTGAGACCATGCATCACCCAGAAGCACTTGATGTGGTCCACGTTGTCGAACAGCAGCCGGGAGACGGCGAACGTCTTCAACGCCTCGGCCCCCGTCGCCATCGGCTGGTTCATCAACCGGTTGCGCGGGTCGCCGGCGGCGTCGTGCTGGAAGCGCAGCGGGATGAAGACCGTGAACCCGCCCGTGGAATCCTGCAGCTCACGCAGCCGCAGCACGTGGTCCACCCGGTGCCGGGGGTCCTCGACGTGCCCGTACAGCATCGTGCACGGAGTGCGCAGGCCCTTGGCGTGGGCGAGCCGGTGGATGCGCGACCAGTCCTCCCAGTGCGTCTCGTGACCGACGATCTTCTGGCGGACCTCCCAGTCGAAGATCTCCGCGCCGCCGCCGGTGAGCGACTCGAGTCCCGCGTCGATGAGCTCGTCGAGGATCTCATCGGCGGACAGGCCACTGATCTTCTCAAACCAGTGGATCTCGGTAGCGGTGAACGCCTTCAAGGCGACGCCGGGCAGCGCCTTGCCGAGCTCCCGCAGCGAGCGCGGATAGTAACGCCAGGGCAGCGTCGGATGCAGACCGTTGACGATATGCAGCTCGGTGATCCCGGCCGGCTCCATCTCCTTCGCCAGCCGGACAGCCTCCTCGATGCGCATGGTGTAGGCATCGGACTCACCGGGCTTGCGCTGGAACGAGCAGTACGCGCAGGACGCCGAGCAGACGTTCGTCAGGTTCAGATGCCGGTTGACGTTGAAGAAGGTCTTGTCGCCGTTCTTTCTGGTGCGAACCTCGTGGGCGAGACCGCCCAACCAGACGAGGTCGTCGCTGGCGTACAGCGCCTCCCCGTCGGCACGGCTCAGTCTCTCGCCGGCGGAAACTTTGGCCTCGATCTCCCGCTTGAGCCCAGCATCCATGCCTTCCAGCCTAGCCCGCCGGTCTCGGTGTCCTCGGAGGCGAGCACGGCTGCCCGGTCACAGCCGCCCCGCGATCCGCCCCGCGATCCGGCGGGGCGTCCGACTACTCGCGGCTACCCGGCGTTCCCGCTGTTCCCGGCGTTCCCGGCGTTCCTCGCATCCGGGCGCTGAGCGGCCCGCTGTGCGGCCCTGCGCTGCATCCGCCCGAGCGGCCAGGTCAGCAGTCCGGCGACAGCGAACCCAACGAGCAGCGCCATCAGCAGGTTCAGCCCGACGGCCACCAGGATCACGGTAATCACGGCGAGGGCTGCGACGCGGATCAGGAAATACGGCAGTTGCGCACGCAGGTTCACGTCCTGCGGCGCGGGCCGCTCGGCGCGAGTGGGACGACCCGGCCGCGCCGAGGCGGATCTGCGTGCCGTGGCCCCGTCCACCCCACCGGTTCCCCGGCCCCGGTTCCTCGTCGGTCCGCGCCCACCCGTCGCCATATCGTCCTCATCCCGCCGGCACCGCGGCCCCGGTCGGGGCCCGTTCCCGACAACTGTGCCTGTCCGGGTGGGGCCTGCGCCAGGGGGAACAGACGTCACCCGGCCGGTGGCGCCGTCTCGACCTCCAGCAGGTCACGGCGGTCCGCCAGGTCACGGCGGGCGCCGCCGAGCTCGCCGGTCCAACGCCGGAAGAGCGTGTGCGGCACGTCGGCGGCGTCGAGCACCCGCCCGGCCACGAAGTCGACGAGATCGCCGGCCGTCCGCACACCCGCGTAAAACCCCGGGCTCGCCGCGGCCACCACCGCCCCGGCGTCGTGCAGGTCCAGCATGTGGCGCAGCGTCGCGCGGGTGTAGGGCATCTCCCGCGGGACGACGATCAGACGGCGGCCTTCCTTGAGCGTGACATCCGCCGACCGCTGCAACAGATCCTTGGACAGTCCCAGGGTGATGCCGGCCAGGCAGGCGGTGCTCGCCGGGACGACGATCATCCCGCGAGTCGGGTACGAACCGCTGCTCGTCGGCGCCCCCAGATCACCAGGGGCATGTACCGCGACGAGGGTGGACACCGTATCGGCCAGCACGTCACGATCGGCCAGCCGCGCCGACAGACCCTCCGGAGGTGACACCCCGCCCGGGGGCATGGACAGCCACGTGACCAGGGCTTTCGCCCAGGCGGAGTCACGCCAGGCGATACCCGTCTCATCGAGCAGGGTCAGGCGGGCCGCGCGGGACAGCACCAGATCGACTGGCAGCCGAGCGGCCAGCAGGCCACGCAGCACCGCGGCCGCGTAGGGGGTTCCACTGGCGCCGCTCACCCCGACCACCCACGGCAGGCGCGCTCCGGCCCCCTCCTCGGGGGCACTGAACACATCGGCCATGACGAATCCGATGCTCAGACGGCCAGACCACGGCTGGCGAGATCGACAACGGCGAAGAGGAACAAGACGATGCCGACGAATCCGTTCGCGGTGAGGAAGGCCCGGTTGACCCGCGACAGGTCGTTCGGGGACACGATGGCGTGCTCATAGCAGAATGCCGCCGCCGTCAGCACGAGCCCAGCCCACCACCACGGACCGGCGTTGTCCATCAGCCCGTAGACGATGAACAACGCAAAGGTGATCATATGCGTAACCGTGGAACCAATGAGCGCGGCCCGCACCCCGAACCGGGCCGGCACCGCACGCACGCCGATGCGCCGGTCGACCTCGGCATCCTGGCAGGCGTAGATCACGTCGAAGCCGCCGATCCAGCTACCGACCGCAAGGCCGAGCACCAGTGCGGCCCAGGACCACTCACCGGTGACCGCGATCCACGCGCCGACCGGGGCCACCGCCTGGGCGATGCCGAGCACGGCGTGCGGGAAGTCGGTGAACCGTTTCGCGTAGGGGTAGACGACGAGCGGCGCGACGGCGACCGGCGCGAGCAGCAGGCAGAGCCAGGACAAGGCCGCGGCGGCGGTGAGGAAGACGGCGAGCGCGACCGCGGCGCCGACGACCGCCGTACGCACCGAGACCACGCCGGTGACCAGCTCTCGGTTCGCCGTCCTCGGATTACGGGCGTCGATCGCGCGATCGATGACCCGGTTTGCGGCCATGGCGAAAGTTCGGGCCGCGACCATCGCCACGGTGACGAGGGCGAGGTCCGACCAGTGCACCGACCGGGAATCCGCGAACGAGGCGGCGAGCGCCGCGATGTAGGCGAACGGCAGCGCGAAGACCGAGTGCTCGATGACGACGAGCCGCAGAAACGCCCGTACCCGGCCGGTGGCGTGTCCCGGGCCGGCTCCCGACCCTCGCCCGACCGACTCCGACGCGCCAGGCACCCACGCGGCGTCACTCACCGCGATCACCACTCCTTGTTCCTTGCCCAGCCAGAGGCCCCAGCGTCCTTTTTGTCCCTCTGGCTAGGCAAGAAAAACGGAGGACGGTCACAGGCCATACTCCTTCCATCGGCGGGTGACCCGTTCGCGGACCGCCTCGTCCATGACGATCTCCTCCGGCCAGCCGCCGTCGCGCCGGTAACCCTCGCTCGGTAGCTTGCGGGTCGCGTCCACACCGACCTTGCCGCCCCAGAACTGCTCGTAGGCGGCGTGGTCGAGATGGTCCACCGGCCCGATGGTGGTGATCAGGTCGTGGGCATAGTCGACGTTGCCGAAGGCGCGCCAAGCGACCTCGTGGTAGTCGTGCACGTCGCAGTCGGCGTCGACGACCACGATCAGCTTCGACAACGACAGCAGCCCGGCCCCCCAGACCGCGTTCATCACCTTCTGCGCGTGCTTCGGATAACGCTTCTCGATGGAGACGATGCAGCAATTGTGGAACACCCCCGCCTCGGGCAGGTCGTAGTCGACGATCTCGGGAATCATCATCCTGACCAGTGGCAGGAAGATCCGTTCGGTGGCCTTGCCCATCGGACCGTCCTCCTGCGGCGGCCGACCGACCACGATCGTCTGGAACACCGGGTCACGCTGCATCGTCATCACGTCGACGTGCAGCGCCGGGAACGGTTCGACGGGCGTGTAGAAGCCGGTGTGGTCGCCGAACGGCCCCTCGGGCAGCCGCTCCCCCGGCTCGAGCCAGCCCTCGATCACCACCTGTGCGTTCGCGGGCACCCGCAGCGGGACGGAGAGGCAGTCGACCATCTCCACCCGCTCGCCGCGCAGGTAACCGGCGAACAGGTACTCGTCGAGGTCGGCAGGCAGGGGGGCGGACGCGGCGTAGGTGACCGCCGGGTCGCACCCGAACGCGATGGCGACCGGCAGCCGCTCCCCACGCCGCTCGGCGACCGCGTGATGCGCGTTGGAGTCCTTGTGGATCTGCCAGTGCATGCCGACGGTGCGTGCGTCATGGCGTTGCAACCGGTACATCCCGAGGTTACGCGCCCCGGTCTCGGGGTGCTTCGTGTGCGTCAGACCGAGGTTGAGGAAGGCCCCGCCGTCGTTCGGCCAGGCGTGCACCCCCGGCAGCCGGAACAGGTCGACGTCCGGACCCTTGAGGACGACGTCCTGGCAGGGCGCGGTCCGGACCCGGCGGGGCGGGACCGAGGCGAGCGACGCTGCCTTGCCGAACGCCTCACGCAACCCGGACAGGCCGATCGGCAGCTGCGGGCGCAGCAGCGCGCCGAGCCGTTCACCGATGTCGTCCAGCGCCTCGACGCCGAGCGCGGCAGCCATCCGCTCCTCGGTGCCGAACACATTGATCGCCAGCGGCATGTCGGCGCCGGCCGGGGACTCGAACAGCAGAGCCGGCCCGCGCTCCCGTACCACCCGGGTCACGATCTCGGTGACCTCGAGACGCGGGTCGACGGGTACGGTGACGCGGCGCAGATCCTTCCGCCTTTCGAGATGAGCAAGGAACGCACGCAGATCCGCCCAGGCCATGAGCTCCATCCTCGCAGTCGCCACGGGTGGATGCCCGACCGCCCACAGGTGGTCACGATCCCAGTTCAACACGTCACGTCCCGGGCACGGCCTCGTCGGATAACGGACCGGGAGGACGAGGAGCCGGCGCGGAAGGCACACTAGAGATACACGGGCCGGCCATCACCACGACATGTACGTCCGTCGCGGGCCATAGCGGACGGTACGTGCTCGCCTGACCCATCTGGTGAGGTCGCCCGTCCGTGGCGCCATCCGTCCGTGACGTCGCCACGGGTCGGGGGTTTCGCCACGGGTCGGGGATTAGATGCCCGCGGATCGGATGTTCCATACCTGACAGGTCAAGACGGACATAACGATCAAGAAAAGCAGGAAGGAGCGACCGGCCGGTGCTGGGCCTCGCGCTGACGTTTGTGATCATTGGTGTTTGGGCTTACGCGATCATCGATGTCTTCGGGACACCCCCCGAGGAGGTTCGGATCATGCCCAAACTCGCGTGGATCGTAGCAGTGATCTTCCTTGGTATCTTCGGCACCGCCGGATGGTTTTTCTTCGGTCGACCTCGCGCGAACAGCGTCGGCGAGCGGCCGTTGCGCCGGCCGGTCTCCGACCATCCGGCCTTCGGGCAACGATCGTCCTGGGGCATCGACAGCCGGCGTGATGGCGGCTTCGGCCGGTACAGCGCGCGGACGGGCACCCGCCGGGCCGCCGTCCGGCCGAAGGGTCCCGACGACGACCCGGACTTCATGCGGGAGCTGTCCGCCCGGATCCGCAAGGGCGAGGCCGGACCTCCGTCGTCATCGTCCCGCGGCTGAGCCGCATGGACGCGGGGGATCCAGGGGCACGAGCCCGCGGCTGACCGGCTCCGCGCACCGGGACGAGCAGCGGTCCGTCGTTCCGGTACGCGGCCGAGCGGGGTGTTCTCCGCAGGCTGCGGGTGGCCCGCCCGTTCTCCCCGGCGGGGCCAGGCCGGGACCAGGGAGCAGCAGCCGTGGGGAGGGTCAGATGCCGGCGTAGGAGTGCAGCCCCGAGATGACCAGATTCACCAGGTAGTAGTCCACGAACAGGGCGCTGAAGGCCAGCAGCGAGATCGCCGCGGCCCGCCGCCCACGCCATCCGGCCGTCGCGCGGGCGTGCAGGTAGGCGGCGTAGCAGACCCAGGTGATGAACGACCACGTCTCCTTGGGGTCCCACCCCCAGTAGCGGCCCCATGCTGATTCCGCCCAGATCGCCCCGGCAATGATCGCGAAGGTCCAGATCGGGAACGCGAACGCGATGACCCGGTAGGACAGGGTGTCGAGCGCCGCCGACGACGGCAGGCGCATGACGATGCCGCCCCGGCGCTGCATGGCCTGGCTCGCGTCAGCCCGTCCGGCCGCGACCTCGGCCAGCCGATTTTCCCAACGCTCCTTGACGAGGAACAACACCGTGGTCACGGCGGAGACCAGGAACACCCCGCTGGCGACGATCGCACCGACCACATGGATCTTGAGCCAGTACGAGTTGAGCGCGGGCACCAGCGGTCCCGCTGCGACATAGAGCACAGTGCCGGCGAAACCGAGCGAGAGCACGACCGGCAGCATGACGAAGACGCCCAGCCACCGGACCGGCTGCCGGATCATCAGGGCGAGAAACGTCGTGACCGCGATCAGGCAGATCATCGACGAGAACTCGTACATGTTGCCCCAGGGCACCCGGTCCGCCGCGAGGCCACGAGTGATGACGGACCCCAGGTGCAGCGTCCAGCCGACGACCGTCAGCGCGACGGCGATCCGCCCGATCCACCGGGCACGCGCGGGAACCGCCACGTCGCCGTCGTTACCGGCGGCCAGCGTGTGCGCGGCGTTCGCCCGCCGCCGGACAGCCTCGATCTCCCGGGCCCGGGCCGCAGCGAGGGCCACGGCGGCGGGGTCGGACGGGTCGATCGGGGTCGCGGCCCCGTCGGTCGGGCCGGCCGCCTCGGCGGGATCGGCGGCGCCGCCGATCCCGCCGGCCGCCGCCCCGATCAGCGCTGCCGGCAGCCCGGCCCCCTGCCGTGCCGGGACGGCCGCCGCCTCCTGAGCCACGTCGTGGCGCAGGCCGAGCCGGCTGAACGCGAACTCGGCCGCGTAGCCGAGCATCGCCGTGGCGTACACCGCCTCGCCGCTGCCAAACAGATGATCGGAAAGGCTGGCTACGCCCTCGTTGACCGCCATCAGTGCTCCCGTTCGCTGGCACTCGACGCGGCATCGCCGGCTGCGGTGCCACCCGGTTCGGTACTACTGGGTTCGGTACTGCCCGGCTCGGTACTGGCTGGTTCGGTACTGGCTGGTTCGGCGCCGCTCGATTCCGAGGCGGTCGGCACGGACCGGTCGGTGCCCGCGGGCCCGGTGGCCTCGCGGACCAGGGTCGTGAGCTGGGCCAGCTCGACGGCGAACCCGTCGGCGTCGGAGCGGGACAGCCCACCGATCTCCACCGTGCACCCACCGGCGGCCGCTGGCCGGGCCCGCACCCATACCCGGCGGCGGCGCACCCGAAGACTCGCGATCAGCCCGACGATGATGAGGACCGCGAAGAGCAACGCCTCACCCTTGAACGGGTCGGACTTGACCTGGAAGGTGGCGAACTCGGCTACGCGGTCGGCCTCGAGGCTCATCCCGCCGGGTAGCCCGGTAAGGGTGCGCTGCCGCGGGTTGTCGAGGGCCAGGACCTGCGCGGTGCGCTCGCTGCCCGCCGGACCCGTCATCGTGATCTGGCGCAGGTCGCGGGTGTCGACCGTGTAGACGTTCTGTGGAATGCCCTCGTTGAGATGGAGGTTGCCGACGAATCCCGTGATCGTCAGACCGGGCGCGCGGGCGGCGGGGAACGCGGAGACGTATCCCTGGGTCGGGTCGAGGCGGGTGGTCGGCGTGAACACGCCGCTGAAGGCCAGCTGCTGGGGCTCCTTGCGGACGCCCAGCGCGGGCAGTCCGGTGTCGGGGATCTTGACGGTGCAGGTTGAGGTGAACATGCCGTCCCGCGGGGTACACGGCACGTTCGCCTCCCAGACGACCTTGCGTGCGGCGTCGCGAAGCACGAAGTGCGGGGCGAATCCATGCCCGATGAGGTAAATCTTGGCGTTGCCGATCACCAGCGGATGGTTGACGCGGATGGTCGCCTTGCGGGTCGGGGCGTTCAGCGCGGCGGCATACGTGACGTCGGCGCGGAAGTCGGACGGCTGGCCGCTTGGCTGGAACGTGGCGTTGAACCGGTCCAGCGTGAGCGAGAACGGACGCAGCTTCGCGGTGTCGACGCGCTGACCAGCGTTGAACTGGTCATAGGAGATGATCGTGTTCGCGAACCCGCTCCCGGAAACGACGAGCACGGTCCCGGAGTATCCGTACCAGGAACCGAAGCCCACCGCGGCGAGCAGCCCCACCAGGGCAATGTGGAAGACGAGGTTGCCGGTCTCGCGCAGGTACCCCTTCTCCGCGGCGACGGAGTGGTCGGCAGTCCCCTTCGCGTCGTGGGCCTCCCCAGCTGTGGCCGTGGCCCGGAAGCGCCGTCGGCGCAGCGCCTGCCGGGCAGCCGCCATCGCGTCGGCGGACTCCATCGGACTCGTCCAGGCGCTGCCGCCGGGCAGCCGGCCGGGCCGGGCCGGGGCCTTCGGCGGCGCGGTGAACAGCGCCCTGGCATGCCAGCGGATCCGGGACGACAGGCAGCCAATCAGGGAGATGAACAGCAGCAGGTAGATCGCCGCGAACCAGGGCGCGGCGAAGACGTCAAACCCGGAGAACCGGTCGAGCAGCGGACCGAGGGTGGGGTGGTCGGCGCGGTACTGCTCTACCCGCATCGGGTTGATGGCGCGTTGCGGCAGCAGCGATCCGGGCACGGCAGCCAGGGCCAGCAGGAACAGCAGCAGCAGCGCGGTGCGCATGCTGGTGAGCTGACGCCAGGACCGGACGGCGAGGGCAAGGGCCGGATGCCGGGTGAACCGGCCACCGGCGCCGGGAGCGCGCCCCGGTCCGCCGGTCGGCGTACCGGGGTCGTCGGACGACGGACCGGCCGCGCTGTCCGGCGGATCGAACGCCTCGGGGGCGGCGGCGCGGGCGTCGGCGTGCCCCTCGGGCAGACGGCGCGCGCTGGCCGCCGCGTCGGAGTCGAATCCCGCGGACTCGACGGCGGAATCGAGGTCGGACTTCTCAAGGTCGGACTCGACCTCGACGGTGTCGATGGGTTCGACGTCGACGGACCCGGCGGCGAGTGGCGCGGGATCGACGGCGAGTGCTGCGGGATCGACGGTTCCGGACGCAGGCGCGAGCCGGGCGTTCGAACGGGTTGAGGAGGTCACAGCGGCGTCTCCGAGAAGCCGGGGGCGTAGGGCCGTAGGTTCGCAACCAGGTCGGCCCACTCCCCCGTGAGTTGAAGCACTCCGACCGTGACGAGCAGCATGCCGCCGAGCAGGGTCAGGATGCGGGTATGCCGTCGCAGCACCCGCAGGGCGCCGACGGCACGTCGGAAAGCCAGTCCGACGGCGAGGAACGGCAGCCCGAGCCCGAGGCAGTACACCGCGGAGAGGAACGCTCCCCGCTGCGCCGTCGCGCTCGTCACCGCCAGCCCCAGGACGGCCGACAACGTCGGGCCGAGGCAAGGCGTCCAGCCGATTCCGAAGAGCACCCCCAGCACGGGCGCGCCGAGCAGGCCGGGCGCCGGCAACCGGTGGATGCGCCACTCCCTGTTCGCCCAGGACAGCCGGGAGAACACGCCGGCGAACGCGAGTCCCATCACAATGGTGACAACCCCGAGAAGCTGGCTGACGCCGACCTGATGGCGGGTGAGCCACTGCCCGAGCCCACCGAACGCCGCGCCGTAGGACACGAAGACCGCGGTGAAGCCGAGCACGAACAGACCCGTGCCCGCGGCGACCCGCCCACCCGCGCGCAGCCGGTACAGCCGCGGCCCGGGCGACCCGGTCCCCTCGTCGTCCCGGGCGAGGGCACCGGAGACCGCCGCCCCGCCGGCCACCGCCATGCCCGGCACCGCCGGCACCGCTACGGACACCGCCGGCATCGCCGGTGCCCGGCCCGGCAGCCCGCCCGGGGTGGCGGCAACTCGCCTCGAACGATCCTGAAGCTCCGCCCCGGACAGGCCGGTGACGAAGCTGAGATAGCCCGGCACCAGCGGAAGGACGCAGGGGGAGAGAAAAGAGAGCAGTCCCGCCGCGGCGGCGACCGGCGCGGCGAGCAGGACCGGCCCGTCGGTGATGAGCCCGACCACGCTCACCGCGGGTCCTCCGCCCCGGGCAAACGGTGCCCGCTCACGCCTCGGCCTGCAGACGGCTCAACGCGGGCTTCAGGTCGTCGGGCAGCACACCACCGGTGAACCGGGCCGCGATCCGCCCGTTCTGGTCGAGCACGAACGTCGACGGGAGGCCCGGAGCGACCGGCCAGCCCGCGGCGAGGGTGCCCAGCTTGTCGACGATGCTCGGGTAGGACCTGCCGAAGTCCTGCGTGAAGGCCTTCGCACCGGAGACGGTGTCCTTCTCGTTGACACCGAGGAACGCCACCGTGGGGTTGTCCTTGGCCAGCTGGACCAGGCCTGGCGTCTCCGCGCGGCAGGGAGCGCACCACGAGGCCCAGAAATTGATCACAACGATCTTCCCTCGGTAGGACGAGAGGTCGAGGGAGGTCCCGTCGAGAGTCTTACCGGACAGGGGGGGTGCTGGATGCCGGTTTCCGGGGGCGGCGAAGTCCTGCCCGGCCGCCTGCTGGACGAAGCCGTAGCCCCCACCACCGGTGGCGTCGACCGAGTTCGCCCCGGGGGAGCAGGCGGCCAGCAGCCCGGCCGCCGCGAGCGCCACGGCGGCCAAGGCGATGCGTCCCGCCCGGCGGACACGGCGGGCCGACCAGGCCCGGCGCGTCCGCCGCATCGGGGCAATGCCTGTCACCGGCGGGTCCGACCTGTCATCCGACGCGGACCGCCATCCCTTCTCCGCCACGCGAACCAGTATGTGCCCTGCCCCTTCCCACCCGGGAACCTGTCTACGACCAACTGTAGAACTCAACTCAGGGTAGGTGGAGGGGCCGCGAGACGCGCATGGGCTTCTCGACGAAGGACACCTGTGGGCTTCATCTGCCAGGCGGGCACCGTTCCGCCGCCTCACCGGCCGCCGGCCACCGGCGGGACCGGGAGCGGACGGTAACCGCGGATCTGAAAACGGGCCGTGACGGTGGCGCTCCCGGGGAAGGCGGTTTCGGCCCGTCGGCGCAGCTGGTCGGGCGCCCGGTGATGGCCGGTCGGGCCCATCAGAGCCAGGTCGACGATCTGCTCGGTGTTCAGCGTGAGCGGAACGTCAACGTGCTCGACGATGATCGGCTCGAACCGTCCGGTGGTCCGTTCGTCGAGCCGGTCGCTCTTGCCCGCCTGTATCCCGACGAGTCCGAGCGGGCCGTACAGCTCGGCGAGATGGCCCGGCCCGGGGGTGACGACGATGAGCAGCCCGTCGGGGCGCAGCACCCGGTGCATCTGGGCCAGGTTGCGCGGCGCGAAGACGTCGAGGAGCACGGCGACGGCGTGGTCGGCCACCGGCCAGGGGGCTGCGACGTCGAAGGAGACCGCGCCGATCCGGGGATGGGCACGCGCCGCGCGACGCAGGGCGTACTTGGAGACGTCGACGGCGAGGCCGACGGCGTCCGGTCGCGCACCGACCACGCCGGCCAGATGGTGCCCGGTCCCGGCACCGATGTCGAGGATCACCCGACCGGGCGGCCCGAATGGCCCGGATAGCCCGGATGGCCCCCCGGGGACGGGATGCGCGATCTGGGCCAGCCGGGCGGTGAGCGGCCCGTAGTGGCCACCACCGAGGAAGGACTCCCGCGCGGCGACCATGACGGCACTGTCGCCGACGACCCGCCGAGTCCGGCCGGTGCGCAGGTTGACATAGCCGCCGCGGCCGACGTCGAAGTCGTGCCCGGCGGGACAGCGCAGGGATCTGTCCGCCGGGTGCAGCGCGTGGCCGCACACGGGGCAGCGCAGAAACGGCAGCACGGCCCGCAGGGCCGCGAGGGCCGGCGGGGCAGCGACGGCCGGCGGGGCAGCGACGGCCGGCGCCGGTGACTCGGGACCGGTGGAGTTCGTCAGGCGCCGACCGATCCAGGCGTGTTCGCGGTCGGCCCGTTCGGCTCCGCGTACTCGACGCCGACGAGCTCGGAGTCCCGGTAGACGGCCGTGGTGACGCTCGCCAGCCCGCACTGCCGCCGGTCGGGACGGTGCCAGAGGGGCACTCTCTCCAGGGCACGCCGAGCCGTCCAGACCGGAAGCTGGTGGCTGACGAGCACGACGTGCCGACCGGGGTGGGCGTCGCGCCATTCCACGACGGCCACGAGCATCCGCGCGGCGATCTCGTCGTACGGTTCGCCCCAGGATGGGCGGAACGGATTGAGTAGCAGGCGCCACAGGGCGGGGTACCGGACCACCGCCGGGCCGGCCTCGAACGTTCTGCCCTCGAAGGCGTTGCGGCTTTCGATCAGCCGCGGGTCGACCTGGACGGCGAGTGCGTGCGCCGCGGCGATGGGCGCAGCGGTCTGCTGGGCACGATCCAGCGGACTCGCGACCACGGCCGCGACGTCCAGCTCCGCGAGGAACTCGGCGGTGACCTTCGCCTGCTGCTGGCCCTTGTCGGACAACCGGAACCCCGGCAGCCGGCCGTAGAGGATCTTCTCCGGGTTGAAGACCTCGCCGTGGCGGACCAGATGCACCCGGGTCAACGAAGTCGGCTCCGTCATGCCCGCCCCTCGGGAGAGGCGGAGACGGTCACCGGTTCGGGTACCGCCGCGGCGGCACGTGCGGCCGCCGGTGCCGCCGCGGCGATCCGCTCCACCGTCTCGTCGTCATGCGCGGCCGAGACGAACCACGCCTCGAACGCCGACGGCGGCAGGTAGATCCCGGCGTCGAGCATGCTGTGGAAGAACGCCGCGTACCGGGCGGTGTTCTGCGCCTGGGCGCCGGCGTAGTCGACCACGGTGGCGGCGTCGGTGAAGAAGAAGCTGAACAGCGATCCGGCGCTGCTCGGCAGGTGGGCCACGCCCTCCTCGGTCAACGCGGTTGAGACGATCCCGGCCACGTCGGCGGCGCGGGTGTCGACGGTGGCGTAGACCTCATCGGTGCAGGCCCGCAGGGTGGCGAGTCCGGCGGCGACGGCAATCGGGTTACCCGACAGCGTGCCCGCCTGGTACACCGGGCCGGCGGGTGCGAGCCTGGCCATCACGTCCGCCCGCCCGCCGAAGGCCGCCGCCGGCAGCCCGCCGCCCATCACCTTGCCGAAGGTGAACAGGTCCGGCGACCAGTCCTCGATCGCGCCCTCGTTGCCCCACCAGCCGGCGCGTGAGATGCGGAACCCGGTCATCACCTCGTCGAGAATGAGCAGCGCGCCGTGGATGTCGCACAGCCGGCGCAACCCGGCGTTGAAGCCGGGCAGCGGCGGGACGACCCCCATGTTGGCGGCGGCGGCCTCCGTGATGACCGCCGCGATCGTCTCACCGCGCTCGACGAAGACCGCCTCGACCAGCGCGAGATCGTTGTAGGGCAGAACGATGGTGTCCGCGGTGGCGGCGCCGGTGACTCCCGGGGTGTCCGGCAACCCGAGGGTCGCCACTCCGGAACCGGCGGAGGCGAGCAGCGCGTCAACGTGCCCGTGGTAGCAGCCGGCGAACTTGATGATGGTCGACCGGCCGGTGAAACCCCGGGCCAGTCGCACGGCGCTCATCGTCGCCTCGGTGCCGGAGTTGACCAGGCGCACCTTCTCGACCGGGCCGACCCGGTCGACGATCAGCTCCGCGAGCTCCACCTCCCCCGGTGTGGGGGTGCCGAAGCTGGTGCCGACCGAGACGGCGCGCGACACCGCCTCGACGACGGCCGGATGGGCATGCCCGAGGATCATCGGCCCCCACGAGCACACCAGGTCGATGTAGGTACGCCCGTCCGCATCGGTCAGATAGGGGCCGTTGCCCGCCACCATGAAGCGCGGCGTGCCGCCGACGGCACGGAAGGCTCGGACCGGAGAATTGACCCCACCGGGAACAACACGCTCGGCGCGCCGGAAAAGCTCCTCGGATGCCGGCGCGGCAGACGGAACCACCATGCCCACGATCCTCGCAGGTCGGCTCCGCCTCCCGCGCCCCGCGTGTCCGGTGGCACGCCGCGTCCTCCTCCCCGGTCCATGCTCCGCGTTGACCCACCCGCCACCATCGCTGGAAGCCATCGCTGGAAGCCATCGCTGGAAGCCATCGCTGGAAGCCATCGCTGGAAGCCGCCGGTGGACGGGGGTCTGCCCCGGCCGCCCACCGACGGCGGCTCGTGCGCCCGGTCCTCCCCGGACACCCGCGGCCGTCGGTCGGCCGCTGTCCCTCCCAGGCCCCGGCGTTCGGCGATCCACCGCCGGTCGGCCCGATCTCGATGGGCGAGGACTACCGCGAGGGCTACAAGGAAGACGACGACGTTGTCCCGATGGTTGTCCTGGTGGTTGTCCTGGTGGTTGTCCTGGTGCTGCTTGCCCTAATGGTGCCCGGTACGCCGCCCACACGACCCACTCCAGTCAATGATCATTAGGGATCATTGAGGCAAGCCTGGCCCACGCCGGACGGATTCCGTCTCGGGACGGCCGCGGGATGAGGAGCTTCTCGCCGAGGCAGGTAATACTCGCCCGTGGGCCCGTCTGATAACCTCAGAATTCGCGGCACGCCGTCTTCGGGGTACTACACGTCAGATCTTCGGGGGACACTCGACGTGGCAGAGACGCAGTCCGTTAACCAGCGTGTACTGAACAGCCCGAGTGATCATTAGTCGAAATTCGTTGGCGGCCTCACCCGCAAGGACCGGCGAGGTCGTATAGTAGGAATTGTAGAGTGCTGCCAGATCCAGTAGATAGCGGACGAGAATGGCCGGGCTATCCTCGCCTGTTGCTCTGGTAATCTTGCTAGGCAACTCCTGCAACCTGAGAATGAGCTGCGCCTCTTGGTCGCTGACCTCGAAATGTGTCAGGTCAACCAGACTCGGCACGGGCTTGCCCCATTTCCGTAGGATTGCCCGTGCGCGGCATGCGGTGTAGACAACATACGGTCCTCCTGACTTCTCGAAGGCCGTCAAGGTCGGAGAAAGATCTCCGCGAGCCATGGCGACAGTCGTCTTCATGTCCTGCTTGAGGTCGTTGAAGACGAGCGAGCCGACCGCCAACTGCTGGGCGGCGACGGAGAGTTCCTCCTCCGTCATCGTGCCGCGCTCCGCAGACCTCTTCCAAAAGTGCTCGAATGACATTTTCAGTAGATCGTTTACTCCGGCGACGCTGTCTCGGCTTGAGAGCTTCCGGCCAGTCTTCTCATCGACGTAGAAGCCAAAGTAGATGTGTCGGAGGTCCAGTTCGTCACGGCTTGCGATGCCCAGGACCTCGACAGCTTGAAAGAGCCGCGCGAAATGGACGCGCTGCTCTTGGCCCACGACATAGTAGATGCCGGACGGGTCGAAGATATCACGGCGGAGCTTGATGGCTCCGACGTCGCGTGTCGCGTAGATGCTCCGGCCGTCCGACCTGCGGACCACGAACCGCTCGTTTCCTGGAAGAGGAACGACGATGGCTCCGAGATCCTTCCGGGCGAATTCCACAGTCCGGTCGCGAACGGCGGAGGTGATCTCACCGGCAGACATGGCCTGCTCGATCTTGGCGATTTCCTCGCGCAGGCGACTCTCCGTGAACTCGAATGCCCGGCCGTCGCGCAGAGCGGTCTCGATCACCTCATTACCGGCCTGGAAGTAAAAGCTTTCACCGATCGTGAAGTCGATGTGGATGTCGAGTGCTTCATAGAAAGAACGGAAATCTGCAAGGCTCCAGTCCACCATCTTGGACCAGAGTTCCACCTCCTCGGAGTCTCCGCCCTCCAGCCTCGCAAAGCGGGCATCCGACGCCTCCACGTAACCCTTGAACGCAGACTCAAGCGCATCCTTGCTGTCCACGCCCGGGAAATAGCGCTGGAGCACGGCGGCGTCCGATTCGCTGGCGCCGCCCAGCCCTCCGCCGGAGGCAACCACCCTCTCCAGCGCGCGGCGGATGGCGTAGATCTCCAGCAGGCGATCGTTCTCGGTCATGGCTGCGGGAAACATATCGCCGAAACGGCGAAACCCCTCCAGCATGAAACCGAATCCGCCGAAGTCATTGATGTGGTTCAACCGGTATACGAGCGCACCGCATGCTTGGTGTAGATTGCCGAGCACATGCCCAATGATAGTTGATCGGACGTGTCCGGCGTGAAGCTTCTTCGCGACGTTCGGCGACGAGTATTCGATGATGAGGGTCCGCCTGGCGGCACTGTCGTTCTCGCCGAATCTATCGCCAAGGCTGTTGATCCCCTGGACGGCCTGCGCCAGCCAGTTATCGGACAGCGTGAGATTGATGTAGATGCCTTTGGCGGTGGCCTCGGAAATTACCTTCTTGAGCTCCTCGACCTGCAGGGCCTCGATGGCCCGCGGAATGTAGGTCCTAACGAACTCTTTCGCGCCCGCCTCTTTAAGGAGCATCGGCATCTTAACCGTCACGTCGGCGCCGAACTTCTCTCGGGAGATCAACTCGATCTCCGCCGTGAGATCGGAACGCGCAAACTTCTCCTGCAATGCTTGCGTGACGATCGCACTTAGCCTTGCCAGCGGATAGTCGCGTGACGAAGGAAAGGCCGCGGGGCGAGACCCGCGAACCCGGTCGCGGAGATCTTCGATATCACGCCTACGCGTGGAGGTCACCTGGGCAAGCATATTCACGGCCCAGAGTTTATCAGGGCGGCATAGATTGGCTGGTGGAGGCGGTGTTTGCCCGTTCCTCATGTTGGGCGTTGGGCTTCGTGCGGACGATTTCGTGGCGGTTCGTCGGCACGGTGGCCGGGCTGGCACAGCCGATCCGAGCCCTCAGTCGGAGCATCGCTCGGCCCCGGTCCGCCAGCGCCCTGTCCGACCCGGGCGAGGACGAGTGCAGCGGCTGGGCCAGCACGCAGCCGACGAGGCCCCGGCGGTGTTGGTTCAGGCCGCGGGCCGGGACGGTGCCGATGGAACTTCCACCACCCCTCCCCCAAGCGACCCAGTCGACGCAGGTTTTCACGCTCCGTGAAAGTGGCGGACGTCACACCAGTCGAGGCTTCTGATCGTTTCCAGACTCGCTCGGACGTCCGTACCCCTCCGCGCCCCCGAACCGGCGATCGGCACAATGCGGCCGTTCCGATCCCCACAGCCCGCCGTCTGTAGGGATCGCGCGACGTTGGCCATCCCGGGGCCTGGTGAGAGGTGTACGGGATCTCGGTGGCCGCCGATCTGGTCGGGATGGACCCGCAGAGCCTGCGTCTGTACGAGCGGCGCGGGCTGCTGGAGCCGGCCCGCACCGACGGCGGGACCCGCCGCTACAGCAGCGACGACCTGGCCCGGCTTCAACGGATCGGGCATCTATCTGCGATCCCTAGACCGTTGTAGGAAACGGATCTACTTGGCCACTCCGAGCTGGCAGGTCGCGGTTGTTGGCCAGCGCCAGCGCCCCGGCTGGCCACCGTAGTTGGCCAGCCGGGGCACGCCTAGGATGATCGGCCATGGCCGAGTCTGCCCCGAACTATCTGACGACCGTCGCGGCGGCGTATGACGGCGTGGCCGAGGTGTATGCCGAGCTATTCGCCGACGTGCTCGACCGCCAGCCGCTGGAGCGTGCGCTGCTGTCCGCGTTCGCCGACCTCACGCGCCCCCTGCCCGGCCCGGTCGCCGACCTCGGCTGCGGGCCCGGCTATGCGACGGCCCACCTGCACCGCTTGGGGCTGGACGTGTTCGGCGTGGACCTGTCACCGAAGATGATCGCTATCGCTCGACGCTCACATCCACAGCTGCGTTTCGAGGTGGGCACGATGACCGCGCTGGACCTGCCGGACGGCATCCTCAGCGGCGCCCTGTGCCGCTACTCGCTCATCCACACCCCGCCCGCCGACATCCCCGCCATCCTCGCCGAGATCTACCGCCTCCTTGCACCCGGCGGCCACCTGCTCCTCGGCTTTCTGGCCACCGACGAGCCCGCGGCCGGGGTGCACGCCTATGACCACCGGGTCACCGGCGCGTACCGCTGGCCGCCCGACCACCTCACCGAGCTGGCACGGCAGGCAGGACTGGTCGAGGTCGCCCAGCTGGTACGAGCACCGACGGACGAAGAACGAGGCCGACAGGCCCAGCTACTGGCCCGCCGCCCCCAGCAGACGTAGGCCTCCACCGGATTACGCCCGTACCGGCACCGAGACCACCTCACATCCGAAACAGCCCATCCTCAGGCAACCGGCCCCCTCGCCGTCGCTCGGCGCGGCCAGAGGAGGGGCCGACGGGCAGCGTCTACTTGGCCATTTTTGGCGATCCAGGAGGCGGCGGAGGCGCTGTTCGTCGTGATGCAGAACCTGGTGTCAGGTGAACCGATCGGCGAGGTCGCGCAGTCTGCGTGCCGCGGCGAGGACGTCCTGAACATCACCGCCGCCTGGCAGGATCGCTGACTCCTCCATCCTGGTCGCGTAGCGCAGGTAGCGGTCTCGCGCGTAGTCCCGGCACGGCAGGCAGGTGACACGTTCGGGATGGGTGGAGGTCGAGGCATACGAGACCTGCGTGCCGCATCCCGTCCGCACCGCGTGAGGTGCGTCGCCGACGAGCCCGAACACTGATGCCGTCACCGCGCGCAGATCGGCGCTGGCGTTCGGCACGGCCCACTCGACATGTACATGCGGGTCGTCCACGCTGCCCCTCCTTCGAACCCATCGTCCCATCGGGCCCGCCGGTTCGTCGCTGTCTGCGGGCAGACCTGCGATGTCTGCGTGGCCGTACGGTGGAACCCGTGATCCTCCCCAAGGAGCGGGACCCCCGGTTCATCACGGTTCGCCGTGGGGGCACGCTCACGGACTCCGATCATCAGCTCCTGGCCGTGTGGGCGGCAGCCTGCGCAGAACACGTTCTGTACCTCTTCGAGTCGGTGCAGCCGTCGGACCCCCGGCCCCGCCATGCGATCGAGCAGATTCGAGCCTGGTCGCGAGGCGAGATCACGATGTCCCAGTCCCGCTCGGCAGGCGGCCATGCCATGGCCGCCGCCAGGGTGATGAGCGGAGCGGCTCGTCACGCGGCGTTCGCCGCCGGTCAGGCCGGGGTGGTCGCCCATGTCGCCGCACACGAACTCGGTGCCGCGGCCTACGCGATCAAGGCCGCGCGGGCGGCGGCGCCCGCGGGCGAAGCTGAGGCCGCCGCACGGCTTGAGTGCCGTTGGCAGCGAGAACAGCTCCCGGACGCGATTCGCGAACTGGTTCTGGACGATCAGCGACTGCGCAACGACATCTGCTGGTCAGTGTTCGACGGCTGACACTGCTGCGACCGTCGTGGCCTGTCTGAGGACGGGATGCGGCGAGGTGGAACATCAGCGGTTCGATGCGGAACCGGCCCTCGGCCGGGGCGGCGAGTTCCTCCTCGACGACGTCGGACGTTAACCCGGTTCATCACGAATGCCCGTGGCGTCGCGCCCCAGGAACAGTCATGACGGAGTGGGTCAGGAGGGTGTCCTCCCCGGATTCCGAGTGCGGTCGAGGAGATCAAGGATGGGCAGGAGGGTGTGGGCGAGGTGTTCGCCGTGCGGGGTGAGCATGAGGTGTTCTTGATCGTCGGTGTGCAGCAGTGCGGCGCCGACGGTGTGTTCAAGGTGGTGGATCTGCCGTCTGAGGGCGTCGGTGCGGATGCCGAGGGCGCGGGCGGCGTCGCGGAGGTGGGCGTGGCCGGGGGTGGCGAGCAGTCTGCGGACACGCTGTTCGGCGCCTCGGCCGTCGAGGACGGTCCAGGTCAGCGGGGTGAACGCGTCGGGTCCTCCGTGCGGGGCCAGGGGGTGGGTGTGGGCGGCGGTGCCGCGGCGGGTGGGGATGCCGAGGGCGCGTGCTCGGGCGCTGACGTCGGTGCCATGGATGCCGAGCTCGGCGGCGATGTCGGCGAAGTGTCGTCGCTTGACTTCGTATTGCTCGCGTAGCCAGGCGGGATCGACCGCGGCGAGGATCGCGCGCCCGGACAGCTGGGTGGGCTCCGTGATGGTCGGGGGCTGGACAGTGTGGGGCGGTTCGATGGGGGTGGGGCGGGGTCGGTGGGCCCAGAGTTCCCGGCGGTGCACGCGGGTGGGGTCGAGGCCGGGCCAGGTGATGCCGGTGATCCAGTCGAAGGGCGGTTCCCAGGTGACAGGTTCGTCGATCCTGCCGCGGCGCAGGATGTGTGCGGCGCGGTCGTGCAGATAAGCGATCGCGCCAGGCGGTCTCGTCGAAGTCAGGCTGGCGCAGGCGTCGCCATCGCCGGCGGCGGGCGTAATCGATGGGGGCGCCGTGGGTGTCGAAGGCGACGGCGTGCAGGTCGTCGAGGCGCTGCGCGACACCCGCCGGCCGGGCGACGGTGCCAGGATGGCTGCGGCCGAGCTCGGCGAGCAGATTGTCTACGTGACGTTGCGCGGTGACGATCGGACCATCGGGACGCAGCGCGACCGCGTCGGTGTCGGCGGGTGGGGCCGTGCAGGCGGGCGGCTGGCGTCCGCGCGGGTGCGACGGGAGCGGCAGGCCGGTGGTGTCGCACCGTCCCGGGGTCGCGGGGCGGCTGGTCGAGGGCGGGGCGGTGAGCCCGGCCGCAGGCGAGGCAGGTGTCGACGAGCAGAAGATGATGACGGGTGCAGGCGAAGGTCCAGGGCAGCCGCCAGGCCAGCATCCACCGCCCGCCGTTGCCGGCGAGGCACCGGGGGCAGAACCGTGATCCTTTGAGCTGGTTCCACCAGCGGGGCGGCCGGGGCCGTCCGGTCGGCCGGATACCGCCGAGTAGGCCGGTGTCGTCGTAGCGGGCGAGGGTCATCGCGGTGAGAGTCTGTGGCCGAAGGCCAGTGACGGTGGCGAGCGCGGCGCGTTCGACGGGGTCGAGCCGGTAGGTCCAGGGCCGGTGGCCGAGCTTCTCGGTGCTCGGCTGACCTGCCAGGCCCGCGAGGGTGAGGATGTCGGAGACCTCGGCGTGCAGCAGGCGGGCGTAGGCGTGCAGGTAGCTGTCGAGGTCCTCACCGGGCAGCGGGGCCAGCCGGATCGGGATGCTGTCGACCACCGGCTTATCCCGCCGCCGGCAGCGCCGGCTCGGCGCGTGGGGTGCTGGCGGGTCGGCTGGTCAGCCGGCGGTGGGTGAAGGCGGCGTGCAGTTCCTGGCGGGCGGCTTCGGCGGCGTCGTTGCGGACCTGGTCGAGCAAGGCGGGAGTGAGCCGTTCCTGGCCGGTGCGGACCGCGCGGCGGCAGCCGCGGGCGATGAGCGTCATCAGCGAGGCGAAGTGGCCGGTGCTGCGGGCGAACAGGTAGTCCGACAGCTCGTCGGCGACCATCCCCGGATGGCCCTCGGCGAGGATCAGGTTCTTCTCGATCGCTAGTAGCAGCCGCCGCCAGGTGCGCCGGCCCGGCTCGGTCTCGATCTCGAACGGGTCGACGGACAGCGTCGTCCACCGGCGGCCGTTCTGCGCGAGCTCCTCCTCGGACGGGCCGAGTCCCTCGGCGAGCAGGCCGCGGCGGATGATCCCGACACCGACGTAGAGGAACGTGACCGGGAAGGTGTTCGCCAAATATTTGAAATGGTTCGCCACATCGCGGCCGTCGGCGCGCCGCGGGTCGAGGAAGTGGACGTCATCGATCACGATCAGCCGGGTGTCGCAGGCCAGGACCGCATCGGCGGCCTTGTGGCCGAGGTGCTCGGCGTTGCCCCGCTCCGAGCCGGGCAGGTGGAAGAACCGGCAGAGCATCGTGTTGAACGTGCGTTTCGTCGTCGACGAGGTCAGGCAGACGTGCGCGACCGGGACCCGCTCATGGCCGCCGGTGGTCGTCGGCCCGTAGCGGGCCAGCTGGCGCTGGTGGAAGCCGCGGGCGAACGTCTGCGCGACCGTGGACTTCCCCAGCCCGGGGAACGCGTCGATGACCGCGGCGCCTTTGACCTTGTCGCCGTCCTGCCGGTTGGCCTCGACGATGTCATCGAGGTCGTCGTGGACAGCCCGCATCTGCGGGGTGCGGATCGGGCCGAGGTTGGCGTGCCAGACCGTGCGCTGCTCGTCGTAGTCCGCCCGCGCCGTCGCCGACAGCGCCGCCAGGCCGGCGCGGTCCAACGCTTCGGGGCGTGGCCGGTCCGGGGCGGTCACGAACGTCGTCCATCCCTGTTTCGTCGACAGGCTGTAGGCGCGTTCGCCGCCGTCCGGCGGTGCGGTCACACGATCTCCATCGCGTCGGCGTAGAAGTCGTCTTCGCCAGGGAACGGGGCGGCGAGCTCGTCGTCGCGGTCGTCATCGCCCGCCGTCTCCTCGGCCGAACGGTCCTGGTCGGGCGGGACGACCGGCGACGGGGCGGGTTCGTCCGGGACGGCCGTGTCGCCGACGAGACGCAGCCGGCGTTCGGACAGACGCACCGCCATGCGCCGCTCGGCCCGGTTGCCGGCCAGGCCCGCGTCCCAGCGTTCCAACAGCCGGGCCAGCGCCCGGCGGGTGTCGGGGAACCGGTCGGTCGCGGTGGCGAGCTGGCGAGCGTAGGCGAGCGCGTCGGCGCTGAACGGCCCGCCCAGGGCGTCGGCGTGCTCCCAGCGCAGCACATGCCAGCGCTGGTCGGCCGGGTCCTGGAAGTAGACCCGGCTGACGTCATCGGCATAGACCCGGATCGGCCACTTGCCCGCGTGGACGCCAGTGTGCGGGCTGGTCCGGTTGCGGTAGGGCGACAGAGCTGGCCCGTCGTAGCGCAGCCCGCCGATCTCCACCCCGTAGTGCTGGATCGTGCGCCACTCGACCGCCAGGAAATCAAAGACCAGGTCCGCCCGCGCGGGCACCTGGAGATGACCGGCCCGCGCCACCCCGTGGGCGAACATCTCCAACGGCGACACCGCCAGCCCCGGCACCTCCGGGACCACGAGCCCGCCGTGGGCCTGGCGGTGGTAGCAGTCCGCGACCCACTGACGGATGAGCTCTTCGAGCTCGTCGAGGAAGTAGAACGCCTGCTCCTCGACATCGGCGCCCCGGTGGTGGACGTCCGGGCCCTTGTAGCCGGGAAGCGCGACGAGTAGCTGCTCGCGCAGCGTGCGGAAGAACCGCTCGACCGCGGCCTTGTCGGTGGCCTGCGCGACCCGCGCCGGCTGCACCGAGATCCCCAGCCGCTGGCAGACCGACAGCAGATGCTCCGACAGGTAGATCCGGCCATGATCGACCACCAGGGTCTCCGCGGCCACCGACGGCAACAGCGGAGCGCCGGCGGCGTCGACGAGCCGCTCGACATCGACCACCACCCGTCCCGGAACACCGTGATAGGGCGGGCGGACATCCACCCAGCCCGCCGCCGGCTCCGGCAGCGGACGGACCGACTCGAACAGCACCGCCGCGGCGTCGACCGCCTTCGTTGACACCGGGGTCAGCCGCAGCCCGGTGATGCACCGGTCGTAGCGGTCCATCGCGACCGTCAGCTCCGCCTGCACCCAGCGCAGCGTCACCCGCTCCATCGCGAACACGTCCAACCTGGTCGTGTCCACCAGCAGGTACTCACCCGGCCGGTGCGCCCGCAGCTTCCCGTAAGGCGCCACCGGGCGGCCCGCGATCTCGCGGCGGGCCTTCGCCCCACCGAACGCGCTGGTGCCACGGCTCAGCTCCCGCAGCAGGGCCCGCGCCCGGGTCCGACCCGGCAGGGGCACCACCCCCGGGCCGTGCTCCTGCTCAAGCCGAGCCTCGATCGCCGCGAGGACCAGATCCTGAGTCGGCGTGCTCGCGTGGCTGAACTCGGCGAGCACGCCCCGCGCCGTATCCACCCAGCGGCCATCCACCACGCTCAGCGCTGTCTGTCGCCGCCGCCACCGCTCGTCGACCAGCCCCGCCGGAACCCCGTGCGGACCTCCTGCACGTGCCCGACCCGTTCGGCCAGCGCCTCGCGGCCAGCCGCGTTCAAGCCCGCCAGATCCGCGCCCACGCCCTCCACCGCGTCGACCGGGACGTCGGTGAGCAGCCGGGTGCTGGGATGCGCCAGCAGATGGGCCAGCCCGACCTGCCGGACCCCGCCGCCGACGTCGGTGAGCAGCACCGAGCCCGCCGTCAGCTCGGTCACCGTCCACCACCGGCCGTCATGCGCCAACCGGCTACCGACCGCCACGTCCACCCGAGCCTGCGCCATCACAGCGCGGCCTCCAGCGCGCTGTCGTCGCTCAGCCGGCGGTGCAGGTCCGTCGACAGCCTTCCCTGCCACAGCAGCGTCAGTGCTGCGGCCTTGACCTGCCCCGCCGGGCTCTCCCGCGTGGCGCGGCCGACGAGCGAACCGATCGTGTCACCGGGCCGGAACGCCGCGACGACGGCATCCGTCAACGCGCCGGGCAGCAGACCCGGCCGGCGATAGCCAGCCAGAAACCGCAGGTTCGCGAGATAGACCGCCTCGGCGCCACTCCAGATCTCATACGCCCAGCCGTGCGACCGCGCCACGACGCCCGGCCACCGCAGCGCCTCAGCGACCACCGGGTCCTCCAGCCGAGACACCGGCTTCACGTTCACCAGCCGCGCCGCCCCATCCGCATGCACCAGCAGGAAATCCGGCACGTGCCGGCGGGCCCGGCCACCGACCGTCGCCCGCAGCAGGAACGGCTGCGCCGCGATCCCGACCACCTCCGTGTCGAAGTCCGCGACCAGCAGCCGCGCCAACTCCAACCGGCTCTCGTAGACGACATGACCGCCCGTCGTCGCAGACCAGTACCAACCAGGAAAATGCGACTGCCCTCGCACGCTCCGGACCGTCCGCCAGGGCACAGCCGCCATCACCAGCGCTGCCGTAACGTTCCGTATCGGGCGCTCGACCTCGCCCTCCGCCGTGCGCAACAACACGACCGGCTCAGGCAGGTCCTCCCCGTCCGCGCCGGCCGAACCCGAAACTCGCTTCTGCGCGACCGATTCACCATCGATGTCCGAAAGGTAAGCCGCCAGGACGCCGGGACCGTCCCAACGCCTCACAGGGCACACCTCGGACCACACCCACGACCCCAGAGAACAAGACAATCAGCGAGTTCCTACAGATCGAAACGACGATTATCCGAGGCTGGCACCCCGCGAACCATTCAGCCGGAGAGCCGACGATCTCGCGCCGACCTTCCGCACCCGCGACGGCGGCAGAATCGCTCCGGACCGGCATCACCCGACGTCTCCCGCAGATTGGCCAACTACCACGGCCAGCGGCCATCTACTGGCCAACCATCACGGTGAGTGGCCATCTGTCCGCGATCCCTACAGATCCCTAGACCGTCATACGCGTACCCGACCACCCCAACGGACCCCCATCGGCGTACCCGCTAATTGGGTACGTCTGAGGCGGCGCATCGGTGCAGCTCAGCGAGCATCTGGCACGTACCCGGGTAGGCCAAGAGTAGGCCAAGAGTCATGCCATTACTGGCATCCTATCTAATCATGGTCACGAGCGGGAGTGGTCGGCAGAATGCACGCGCTTGGCAGAATCGGATAGTGCGGTTAGCGTTTATTTGCCGAATTCCCCCGCCTGTTCTGTGAGGTGCCGTGGTCGATCCGTCCCGCCTCCGCCGACTCGCACGACGGGCCAGCGCAGACCGGGGACGGGCCGCCGCAGACCGGCCCGGCGGACACGGGCGGAAACGGCCCCACGGCGGTGCCCGACGCCGGCGGACCGACGTCCCGCGCCACGAGACCGGCGTAACTGGCTGAACGCCTGAGGGAGGCCAGCCCGTACCCGGCTGGCGACCGGGGGCACGCCCTCCGACGTCAACAGAAAGCTGACGGATGCGGGTGTCGGCTACCGCTAGTCCCGGCACCCGCACGACCGGCCGGCGGAAAGGCGCCGGGCCGATCACCCGTCGGCCCTTTCTATCGAACTATTCCACCCGGCTGGCGACCCCAGTCCCGTTGGCCCTGGTCCCGTTGTAGCTGGTCCCGGCCCTGACGACCATGGTCCCGGCGCCACTGGTCCTGGCTACCGCCGCTCTGGCGGCTGTCGTCGTGGCGTCGCTCGTCCTCGCGGCCCTGGTCCTGCCGCCCGATGCCCCGACCGCCCTTGTTCCAGCCGTTCCAGTCGTTCCGCTTCCAGCCGTCCGTGGCGTGCCAATGGTTGACACTCCGCACGGGAACGCGGTCGTCGGCCCAGGCGCTTGAAGCCGCCGGTCCCACCGTCACACAGACTGCCGACACGGCGGACAGGGAGGCGACCACCGCTTTCCTCTTCAGGGATCTTGTCATGATTCTCCCGTCATCAAAAATATCGATCGACTACTTGCGATGGGAAGACTAGCCGTACGCACCGGCGCCTGGCTGGATTGCGCCCGGCGTGTTCGCGCCAGAGATGGCCGGAAGCATTTGGCGGCAGATCACATGTGATTCTCGTGTGTTTTTCATGAAGCCTTTCTGTGATTCTTAGAAAACCCTGAAGACGGGAGCCAAAATTCGATGGACAAAGTACATCAACGCCACATCCCGCGGATCGTTGTCGAGACCCGGATTAGTCTGGCGAACGGCGACGGTTACGAAGTACCTCCGCCGACGATCGTTGTCACGATCGGCGGAAGCAGCCCGGCGCCGACCGACGCCGACGCTTGGCCGACCGGCGGGGGGTGCCGGCAGCGCCGGCCGCGATGGCCCGCATGGGCATGAACGCGGTGGTCAGCGTCTATGGCGACCTCAGTCGGAAACCATGATCCGAATCATGCGGATCGGGCCACACTCCCCGGGAGGCTACCGGGCGCGAGGTCGCGTAGGATTCACCCTGTGTCGAGGACACATGCCACGGCCGAGACGCCGGCCAGCCAGATGATGATGCACATGCCGTCCGGCCTCTTCCGCGCGTCTTGACAGACTGACCGATGAGGCCCTGACGGAGCCTCGTCGGTGAGGCTGCTACCGGGGCGGAAGGACTCACACCAGATGGGCCGCTACTTCGTGACGACGGCGATTCCGTACGTCAACGGCAAGCCGCACGTAGGTCACGCTCTCGAACTGATCGAGACCGATGCGTACGCACGTCATCTTCGTCAGCGCGGCCACGAGGTCCGGTTCCAGACCGGCACCGACGACAACGCCCTGAAGAACGTCCAGGCGGCCGAGGCCGAGGGGATTACACCCGCCGAGTACGTCGAGCGGGTCGCCACCGGGTTCGTGGGCCTTCGCGGTCCGTTGGGCCTCTCGTTCGACGATTTCATCAAGACGAGCACGGACCCCCGTCATCGGCCGGGAGTCGAGAAGCTGTGGTCGGCCTGCGCCGACCGCGGGGACTTCTACCGCAAGACCTACGCCGGTCTGTATTGCGTGGGATGCGAGCTGTTCTACCAGCCCGACGAGCTGGTGGACGGCCGCTGTCCGGAACACGGGACCGTTCCCGACCTGGTGGAGGAGAGCAACTGGTTCTTCCGGTTGGGCCGCTATCAGGACCAGCTCCACGCGCTCATCTCCACCGACCGGCTGCGCATCGAGCCCGCCGCCCGCAAGCGGGAGGTGCTGTCCTTCATCGAGGCCGGTCTGGAGGACTTCAGCGCGTCGCGGAGCATGAGCCGGGCCCGCGGCTGGGGTATTCCGGTCCCCGGCGACCCCGAGCAGGTCATCTACGTGTGGTTCGACGCGCTCGGGAACTACATCACCGCCCCCGGGTACGGCAACGACGACGACAGCTTCCAGTACTGGTGGAACGACGCCGACAGGCGAGTGCACGTCATCGGCAAGGGCATCATCCGCTTTCACGCCGTCTACTGGCCGGCGATGCTGCTCTCGGCCGGGGTGCGCCTGCCCGACACCATCTTCGTGCACGAGTATCTCACCGCCGACAGCATGAAGATCAGCAAGTCGGCTGGCAACGCCGAGGATCCCGCCGACATCGTCGCCGCCTTCAACACCGACGCGCTGCGGTGGTGGATGCTGCGCGACGTCGCCCGAGCCGGCGACACCGACTACACGACCGAACGGCTCGTGACCCGCGCGAACGAAGACCTCGCCAACAACATCGGCAACCTGGTCAACCGGACCGTGTCGATGGTGAAGCGGTACCGGGACGGGCTCATTCCCCCACTCGCCCTCGACAATCCCGCGGCCGCCAAGCTGCGGGCAGTGCGCGACGAGACCCCCCGGACGATCGACGACGCCTTCGCCGCCTTCGACTTCCGCCGGGCGGCCGAGGTCATCACGAGGATCGGCGACGAGGGTAACCGCTACGTGGAGGCTGCCCGGCCCTGGGAGCTCGCGAAGGCGGAGCGCAAGGAGGGAGCGTCGCGCGACGCCCTCGACGCAGTCCTCGCCGAACTGGTCGCCACGTGCCGGGAGCTGGCGGAGCACCTCGCGCCCTTCCTGCCTGACTCGGCACCGCGCATCGCCGCGCAGTGCGGCGACGGCGGGTCGCGGGTCGCGGGTCCCAGCCCGGTGTTCCCGCGCCTGGAGGCCCCGCCGGCCGAACCGGCCACGACCTGACCGACGCCGTGGAACCGCTCCGGCCGGACCCGCTCCGGCCGGACCCGCTCAGGCCGGACCCGCTCAGGCCGGCCGCAGTGCGGTGAAACGCCGCAGCCGCAGACTGTTCGTGACGACGAAGACGGAGCTGAACGCCATCGCCGCCCCCGCGATCATTGGGTTGAGCAGACCGGTCGCGGCAAGCGGTAGCCCGGCCACGTTGTAGGCGAACGCCCAGAACAGATTGCCCTTGATCGTGCGCAGGGTGGCGCGCGACAGTCGGATAGCATCCGCCACCAGGCGGGGATCCGCGTTGACAAGCGTCAGATCCGACGCCTCGATCGCCGCGTCGGTGCCGCCGCCCATCGCCAGGCCCAGATCGGCCTGGGCGAGCGCGGCGGCGTCGTTCACCCCGTCGCCCACCATGGCCACGACCCGGCCCTGCGCCTGCAAGCGACGGACCGCCGCGACCTTCTCCTCGGGCAGGACCTCGGCGATGACATCCTCGTCCGCGATGCCGACCTCGGCGGCGACGGACCGGGCGACCGCCTCGGCGTCCCCGGTCAGCAGGACCGGGTGCAGCCCGAGCCGACGCAGATCGGCGACGGCCGCGGCCGCGGTGGGCTTCACCGTGTCGGCGACACTGATCAGTCCACGGGGACGGCCGTCCCAGCCGACCACGACGGCGGTATGCCCGGCGGCCCGTTCCCGGTCCAGCTCGGCGGCGAGCGCGTCCGGGAGTTCCACGAACACCTGGGGCCGCCCGACGAGCACCGCATGCCCCTCGACGGTGCCGCGCACGCCGAGGCCCGCGGTGTTCGCGAAGTCCGCGACCGGCGGCAGCACACCGACGGCCACCGCGTGCTCCCCAGCCGCACCAGCGGCCACCGCGTGCTCCCTGGCCGCGTCGGCGATCGCCCGGGCGATGGGGTGCTCGCTCGCGTCCTCCACCGCCGCGGCGAGCCGGAGCACCTCGGCGGCGTCCTCGCCGGGAGCCGGCAGCACCGCGACAACCTGCATCCGCCCGCTGGTCACCGTGCCGGTCTTGTCGAGTAGGACGGTCTGGACCCGCCGCGTCGACTCCAGCACCTCCGGGCCGCGGATAAGGATGCCCACCTGCGCACCGCGTCCCGTCCCGACCAGCAGCGCCGTCGGCGTGGCCAGGCCCAGCGCGCAGGGGCAGGCGATGATCAACACGGCGACGGCCGCGGTGAAGGCGTCGGTCGCCGGCTGCCCGAGAGCCAGCCAGACCCCGAGGGTGACGAGTGCGAAAATGATCACCACCGGAACGAACACCGCCGAGACCCGGTCGGCGAGGCGCTGGACGCGGGCCTTGCCACTCTGGGCCTCCGTCACGAGCCGGGCGATGCGCGCCAGCTGCGTGTCGGCACCGACCCGGGTGGCCCGGACCACGAGCCGCCCGCCGACGTTCACCGTCGCCCCGACAACCGCGTCACCCGGGCCGGCCTCGACGGGCACCGACTCGCCGGTGACCATGCTCGCGTCCACCGCCGACAGCCCATCAAGCACGACGCCGTCGGTGGCGATCTTCTCGCCCGGACGGACGACGAACTCGTCCCCGATCCGCAGCGCCTCGACCGGGATCCGCTCCTCGACCCGCCGCGGGCCAGTCCCCCGCGCGCCGTCCGCCGGCCGGACGCGCAGCACGGTGACGTCCTTCGCCCCGAGGTGGAGCAGCGCCCGCAGGGCCGCGCCGGAACGCCGGCGGGCACGTGACTCCAGGAATCGGCCGGCGAGCAGGAACACCGTCACCCCGGCGGCGACCTCCAGGTAGAGGGCCGTGCCCGCGCCGCCGTGGGCACTCCCGCCGGTGCCGTGACCACTCCCCGAGTGGACGATCTCGCCGGCCGAGGCTTCCGGGCCCGGGAATCCGCCGGTGAACGAGAACGAGTGCCGCATCCCCGGCTCGCCCGCTCCGCCCAGGAACAGGGCGTACAGCGACCAGACGAAGGCGGCCAGCGTTCCGAGGGAGACCAGGGTGTCCATCGTCGCGACACCGTGCCGGGCGCCCCGGGCCGCGGCCCGATGGAACGGCCAGCCTCCCCAGAGCACGACCGGCGTCGCCAGGGCCAGCGAGACCCACTGCCAGTAGTCGAACTGCCAGGCGGGCACCATGGCCAGTACGATCACCGGCATGGCGAGCGCCGCCGAGACCGCCAGCCGGACGCGCAGCGCCCGCAGCGCCGCGCCGGGTGCGTCGTCCTGCGTGCCGCCGCCGTCCTGCGCGCCGCCGTCCTTGGCATCCGCCGCACCCGCCACCTGCTCGGCCGCGGTGCCGGCTACGACCTCGGTGTCAGCCTCGGCATCGGCTGCCGTCTCGGCCCCGGTGTAGGCCGCCGTCTCGGCCCTGGTGTCAGCCGCGGTGTCAGCCGCGCGTCCGGCGGCCGGGGCCGCGGAGTAGCCCGCGGCCTGGACCACGCGGATCAGATCGTCGAGACGGACCGCGGGGGCCTCCGTGTCCGCGAGGGTCACGGTGGCCTTCTCGGTGGCGTAGTTCACCGAAGCGGTGACGCCGTCCAGCTTGTTGAGTTTGCGTTCCACCCGCGCGGCACACGACGAGCAGGTCATCCCGCCGATCGCGAGCTCGATCCGCGCGGGGTGACCCCTTCCGACGTCGAGAGTGGTCATCAGCTCTCCCCTTACGGCGGATTCCTGACGGCGGACCGGAAGGTACCGCCGGTCACGGGCGGTGGGAGCGGACACACCCGCCGACCACCGGCACCGTTGGCACCACCGAAGCGCTACGCCCGCCCGACAAGCTCGTATCCGGCCTCCGCAACGGCCTCCCGGACGGCGCCGTCCTCGACGACGCCATCGCTGACGAGGGTGACCCGACCCTCGGCCAGGTCCACGGCGACGTCCGACACGGTCGGCAGCCGCGCGAGCTCCTCGGTCACGGATCGGACGCAGTGCTGGCAGGTCATCCCGGCCACCGTGTAGGTGGTCGTGTAGGCGGTTGTCGTCATGGCCGTTCCCGTCTCCTCGTCTCCTCTTGTAAGCCGCCCCGGCCCCAATGGATCTGCCCGACCCACCGGCCCACCGGCGCCCGTCCCACCTCCCGAACATACCCTCCCCCCGTATGGTGTACCGGTACCCGGTGGGGGTATCTTCCGAACCAATGGTCGATCATCACGGGGGAGATCCCACCCACGCCGACACAGGAAGGCCGCGACGCACAGCCCCACCTTGGCCAACCCGCCGGCCTACTTCGGGCAACATGCCGAACACTTTCCGCACATGTCGAGCTTCCGGCACCATCGTGGATAGCAGGCGCACGGGACTGTGACCGGATGGGCGGCCAGCTGGGCGACGGGAGCGCATCACATCAGCGCATCGCAATACGGCCGGGTGGTCCAGAGTCCATCAGATCCTGCGCGGACGGACGACCGGCACATCAGCCGGGCACCCACGACCCGGCACGTCGGGGCGCCGCCTCGCGGTGGTCACCCACCGGTCCGGCGCGGCCCGCTCCCGGCGCGGCCCGCTCCCGGCGCGGCCCGCTCCGTTGAGCGCGGCCTCCCGCCCGGATACCTGTCCAGAAAGCTGCCGGCGGACAGGAATCGTCACCGAGGGGGACAGTCAGCGGGCGGCGGCCAAGCGGCGGGCAACCTCGGTGGCCCAGTAGGTCAGGATGATGTCCGCCCCGGCCCGGGAGATCGCGGTCAGCGTCTCGTCGATCGCCCGGTCCCGGTCGATCCACCCGGCCGCCGCGGCGGCCTCCACCATCGCGTACTCGCCCGACACCTGGTAGGCCGCCACCGGTACGTCCACCGTGTCGGCCACCGCCCGCAGCACGTCCAGGTAGGCCAGCGCCGGTTTCACCATCACCGCGTCCGCGCCCTCGGCGAGGTCGAGCGCGACCTCGCGCCGGGCCTCCTCGGCCGAGCGAGCCGGATCCTGCTGGTAACCGGTCCGGTCCCCGAACTGCGGGGCGCACTCGGCGGCCTCGCGAAACGGCCCGTAGAACGCCGAAGCATACTTAGCCGAGTAGGCGATGATCGGCAGGTCGACGAAGCCCTCCGCGTCCAGCGCGGCCCGGATCGCGCCGACCTGGCCGTCCATCATCCCGCTCGGCGCGACGACCTCGGCACCCGCACGGGCCTGCGCCACGGCGATCGCGCCGTAGCGCGCCAGGGTGGCGTCGTTGTCGACCTCCCCGGAGTCGGTGAGCAGACCGCAGTGCCCGTGGTCGGTGTACTCGTCCAGGCACAGGTCCGTCATCAGGACGACGTCGCCACCGACCTCGGAGGCAAGATCGGCGAGCGCGAGCTGGACGATGCCGTCCGGGTCGTCGGCGGCCGAGCCCCGGGCGTCCTTCTCCGCGGGCACACCAAACAGGATGAGCCCGCCCACGCCGGCCTCGGCGGCCTCGACGGCCGCCCCCCGCAGCGAGGAGCGGGTGTGCTGGACGACACCAGGCATCGAGGCCAGTGGAACGGGATCGGCCACGCCCTCCTTGACGAACATCGGCAGCACCAGGTCGGACGGGTGCAACCGCACGTTCGAGACCAGCCGGCGCAGCGCGGACGAGCGGCGCAGCCGGCGGGGACGTGCCGTCGGATAGCCGGCCCCGGCCCCGGCCCCGTTCCCCCGGGCCTGCGCCCTCACCGCCGCGAGCCTCGCCGTGGCTTCGGCAACCGCGCAGCGAGCGGCCCGATCTTCCCGAGCTCCTCCCGGTGTTCGGCAGCGAACTCCGCCAGCGCCCCGACAAGGGCGGGGATGGACGCCTCCGGAGCCTGCACGTCGACGCGCAGCCCGAGCTCCTGGGCAGTGGCGGCCGTCGCCGGACCGATCACGGCGATCACCGTCGTCTCGTGGGGCTTGCCGGCGATGCCGACCAGGTTGCGCACGGTCGAGGATGAGGTGAAGACGACCGCGTCGACCCGGCCGCCCTTCAGCGCCTCCCGGATGGATGCGGGCGGCGGAGCGGCACGCACGGTGCGGTAGGCCGTCACGTCATCGACCTGCCAGCCGCGTTCCTTCAGGCCGGCGACCAGGGTCTCGGTGGCGATGTCGGCACGCGGCAGCAGCACCCGGTCGAGCAGGTCGAGGGTGTCGTCGAAGTCCGGCCAGTCCGCCAGCAGCCCCTCGCTGGACTGCTGCCCGGACGGGACGAGATCGGGCCGGATACCGAAGGTGCGCAGCGCGTCGGCCGTCGCCTCGCCGATCGCCGCAACCTTGACCCCCGCGAACGCGCGGGCGTCGAGGCTGCGTTCCTCGACCTTCTCCTGCACCGCCTTGACCGCGTTGACCGAGGTGAAGGCCACCCACTGGTAGCGCCCAGAGACCAGACCGGTGATCGCGCGCTCCATCGGGGCGGCGGTCCGCGGGGGCTCGACGGCGATCGTCGGCACCTCCAGCGGGCTTGCGCCGTGCGAACGCAGCAGGTCGGACAGGATCGCCGCCTGTTCCTTGGTCCGCGGGACCAGCACCGTCCAACCGAACAGCGCCCGGGTCTCCCACCAGGAGAGCTTGCCGCGGGTCGCGACCACCGGGCCGATGGACAGCACGACCTGGGTGATCGGGGTGGGGGCCGCGGTCAACAGCGGTGCCGTGTCCGCCTCGACCCGGTCGAGCGTCGAGGTGACGGTGCGCTGGTCGGTGGTGGTGCCGTCCACGGTCACCGCGATCGGGGTGTCACCGGGCCGCCCGTGCTCGACGAGCGCCGCCGCGACCTTGCCGACCTCCGTCGGTGCCGCCGTGACCACGAGGGTGCCCGGGGTCTGGGCGAGGGCACCCCAGTCCAGGTCACCGGGGGAGGAGATCGGCGCACCGAACCCGCCGAAGCCGCCCGCGGCACCGAGGCCCAGCGGCGAGCCGAACCCGCCGGTTCCCAGGCCACCGCCGAGCCCGCCCCCGAGACCGGCGATCGGCCGTCCGCCCAGCCGCGAGGCCCCGAACGGAGGACCGGTGAGCGGACCCACCGGCTCGCTCCCGCCGAACGGCGAGGACGCCGGCACGGTGCCCGACGACGAGAAGACCCCGGAGGTACTGGCGAAGGTGACCGGCGCGCCCGGGGCGACCCCGGCGTAGGTCGCGACCGCGGCGCCGGTGAGGATGCCGGGCACCACCCGATAGGGGATCTTGGCCTTCGCGAGCGCCTGGGCGTCCGCGGCGCCGATGCGGGTCAGCCACGGATCGGAGGCGTAGAGCCGGACCACCTTGTCACCGGCACGGGCCCTGCTCACCACCGCGGCGGTCGCCGCCTCCGCGTCACGGACCGGCTTCGGCGCCTCGAGGTCGCCGATGCGCAGCACTTCGGCGGTGAGGTTCTCCACCACCGCCGGCGCCACCTCGGGATCGGCAACCACCAGGTCGGCGGCGGCCAGGGTCTCGACCGCGAGGACGGTGAGCAGTCCGGGGTCACGCGGTCCGGCACCCACCAGGGCGACCGGGGAGACGGGCTTCTTCGTTCGTCGGGTGGCCATGCTCAGCGGGTTCCCATCAGCGAGTGTGCTCCGGCGGACAGCATGTCGTCCGCGAGGCGCTGCCCGAGCGCCTCCGGGTCGACGGCGGATCCGGTGACGTCACGCCGGAGGACATCGCTTCCGTCCGGCGCGGCGACGACCGCCCGCAGGCACAGACGACCCGCGGGAGGCGCACCGCCGGCCTCCGCCGCGGCTCCTTCGGCCAGCTCCGGAAGAAGCTCGGCCAAGGCGCCGACCGGGGCAGTACAACCAGCTTCGATGCCGGCGAGGAACGCGCGTTCCGCTCTGACCGCGACGGACGACGATGCGTCATCGAGCACAAACCGTAGCAGCTCGGCGAGGCCCGTATCGACGGGCTGGCCGCCATCTGACCACGTTTCGCCACCGGTTTGTCCCACAGCGGGACCTGAACCCGGCCCGGCGGGCACCAGAGCGCGCGCCGGACCGGCCACGACGAGCCCGGCACCGCCCGTGCACTCGATCGCCAGGGCTCCCTGGCCGGGCGCGGGCAGCATCACCGTGGGTTCGAGGATCTCGGTGACGGCATCGAGCCGGTCGAGCCGCGCCAGCCCGGCGTGCGCGAGGACGACCGCGTCCACCTCACCGTCGATGGCCTTCTTCAACCGGGTGTCGACATTGCCGCGGATCGTGACGACCTCCAGCCCGAGGCCGAGAGCACGCAGCTGCGCGGCGCGACGTGGGGATCCGGTCGCGATCCGGGCGCCGGCCCTGAGCTCGGCCAGGCGCCGCCCGCTCGGGGCGACCAGCACGTCCCGGGGGTCCGCCCGCGGCGGGACCGCGGCGAGCACCAGACCGGGTGGGGTGGCCGTCGGAAGGTCCTTCAACGAGTGGACCGCCAGGTCGATCTCGCCGGACAGCAGGGCGTCGCGCAGCGCGCTGACGAAGACGCCGGTCCCGCCGATCTGGCTGATCTCCCCGGACGAGCGGTCCCCCGCCGTGACGATCGGCACCAGCTCGACGGCGCAGCCCACCCGCGCCCGCAGGGTGGCAGCGACCGTCCCGGACTGGGCCAGCGCCAGCGCCGAGCGCCGTGTTCCCAGCCGCAGCCGGCGGCCGGCGAAACGGGCCAGCAGGTCGGCGCCGGTACCCGTGGCGCCGGTACCCGTGGCGCCGATGCTCGTCGGATCGGTACTCGTCGGGTCGGTACTCGTCGGGTCGATCCCCGTCACGAACGCTCCAGCAGATCAAGGTCAGGCGCGGACACCACGGCGGGCACCTCACGCGGCAGATCGAACAGTTCCCGCAGGGCCTCGGCGTAGGCGTCCCCACCGGGCGCCCCGGCCAGCTCCTGTACCCGCACGGTCGGGGCGTGCAGCAGCTTGTCGACGACGCGCCGGACCGAGCCCTCCACCAGGCTCCACTCCCGATCGTCGAGGTCGGGCAGGCGGGTGTGCAACCGGGCGAGCTCGCTACGCACCACGGCGGCGGCGTGGGCCCGCAGCGCGACGACGGTCGGCGCCACCCGGCCCGCCCGCCGGCGGTCGAGGAAGCTCGCGACCTCGGCGGCGACCAGCGCGCGGACCGCCTCCACGTCGTGCGTCACCTGGGCGCCGTCCAGCGCGATGCGCAGTGCGTCCAGGTCGATCAGACTCACCCCGGGCAGCTCGCGCACCCCCGGGTCGATATCGTGCGGCAGGGCCAGATCGAGGAAGACCAGCGGGCGCCCTGCCCGGCCGGGCAGGGCCGCGGCAACCAGCTCGTGCTCGACAACGAGACCGCTCGCGCCGGTCGAGGAGATCACCAGGTCCGCCATGGTGATCTCGTGGGCCAGGTCGGTGAGACCGACGACCCGGGCCTCGTGGGCCTCGGCGACGCGGGCCGCCCGGGCGGCGGTCCTGTTCGCGATCACAACCTCCCCGGCGCCAGCTCGCCGGACGGTCTGCGCGGCCAGCGATCCCACCGCGCCGGCACCGATGAGCAGCACCCGGGTCCCGGCCAACGGCGGGGGTTCGGGCGTCACGGCGTGTCGCGGCCCCTCGGCCGCGACTCCTCCCCCGTCCAGCGCCCGCCCGCCCGGCGGCGCCACCGGCACGGCCGGAACCTCGCTGTGGAGGCCCAGGCCGGAAGCGGCCAGCCGGACACCCACCGAGACAATGGAGGCGCCGGCGGCATCGATGGACGTCTCGGAGTGGGCCCGCTTGCCGACCCGCAGCGCGGCCTGGAACAGGCCGGACAGCGCGCTGCCCGCCACCCCGGCGGCCTGACCGGCCCGGAAGGCCGTGCGTACCTGACCGAGGATCTGGCTCTCCCCGACAAGCATGGAGTCCAAGCCGCACACCACCGAGAACAGGTGCCCGATGGCCCGCGCCTCGTGGTGGACGTACAGGTGGCCGGCAAGATCACCGAGGTCGATCCCACAGATCCGGCTGAGCTGGTCGGAGATGTCGGCGACCCCGCCGTGGAAGGTCTCAACCTCGGCATAGATCTCGATGCGGTTGCACGTCGAGAGCACCACAGCCTCGCTGACGTGGGTGCCCTCGGCCAGATCGTGCAGGACCTTCGGGATGTCCTCGGCCGAGACCGAGGTGCGTTCGAGCAACGACGTGGGCGCGGTCTGGTGGTTGAGCCCGACCACCAGGAGGCTCACGACGCCTCACCTCCGGCCATCAGCGCTCCCGCGGCCGGCAGCGTCCCGCGCGCCGGCGATCCAGGCTCCGGGGTGTGCTCCAGGCGCACCGCGCCCGGTTCCCCCTCCCGATCATCCCGGGTCGGCCGATCGTCCCGAGCCATCCCGGCCGGACGAGCTGCCCCCGCCGGACGAGTCATGCCTACTTGCCGAGTCACCCGCACGACCTCATCCGTATCGGTCTCCAGCCTGCCCGCGGAGGGCTCCGTCCCGTCCGCGCTCGTCACCCCGTCCAGGCCCGCCGCCCCGAGCGCGGCGAGGACCTCGTCGCCGCCTGGCAGCGCCTCGCGTGCCGAGGGCGCCCGCCGCGCCGGGCGCGCCCGGCGCGGCGGCACGGCGTCACGCCCGGAGCCGGCGCCCGGTGTGGATCTCGCGCCCCGTCTCGGTGATGTGTCCCGTGCCGGCGACGGACGTTTACGTGCTTCATGGAACGAGAGGATCTGCAGTTCCACGGCAAGGTCGACTTTACGCACGTCCACACCGTCGGGTACCGAAAGCACCGTGGGGGCGAAGTTGAGGATGCTGGTGACCCCGGCAGCGACCAGACGATCACACACCCCCTGCGCCGCGGCTGCCGGCGTGCAGATCATCCCGATCGTGACCTGACCCTGGACGATCACCTGTTCGAGATCGCCGACGGGACTGACGACAACCTCACCGACCCGCTCGCCGACTCGCTCGGGATCCGCGTCGACCAGGGCCACGATCCGAAAGCCCCTGGCATAAAAGCCGCCGTAACCCGCCAGGGCGTGGCCGAGGTTGCCGACTCCCACCAGCACAACCGCTCTGTCCTCGGTGAGGCCCAGTTTCGCGGCGATGCAGTCGAGCAGGACATCCACCTCGTAGCCGACGCCCCGCGTGCCGTAGGAACCGAGATGGGACAGATCCTTGCGAACCTTGGCCGGAGTGACTCCGGCGGCGGCCGCGAGCGTGTCCGAAGACACAGTATAAACCCCGCTTTCCGCCAATGTCGTCAGCACCCGGAGGTAGAGCGGAAGCCGCGCGACCGTCGCCTCCGGAACGTCGGAGGAACGCCTGGAAGCCGTGTCACTACGTGTACGTCGCCGGATCACCGCCGGGCGACGCCGTGGCTGACTCATCCGCGGCTCCGATCTCTAGGCGCGCGGTTACGCCCGGAGCTATGGGCCCGAATCCGTGGCCCCGCCGACACCCAGCGTGCGGTAGTCCCGGCGTGCGGTAGTCGGCGCCACAAGTCGGCTGTCCTCGGGCAGTGTACGACTTCGTGAAGGGATTCACGAAGTGCCGAGGAGAGCCGGCCCCCTGATCAGCGACCACCCTTGGCAGGGCGCAGCGCCCACCGGCCGCCGGCGAGCGCCCGCCGCAGCCGGTCCTCCTCCACCCGCCAGTAACCGTGTTCCCGGCCGTCGAGCAGGATGACCGGCACCCGGTCGCCGTAGGCGTCGGCAAGCTGGGGATCGGCGTCGACATCGGCCTCCCGCCACCCGACCTGCTCCTGCTCGGCGACCCGGACGACCGCCGCCCGCGCGGTGTCGCACAGATGACATCCCGTCCGGGTGAGCAGTGTGATACGCACACCGTCGCGGCCGGAATCCGCCTGTTCCAACCCGTCGTCCATTCCCCGATGGTAGGCGCGATCCCCGTCGCCGCCGAGTGGCTTTCCGAACCGCTCGGTGGGACCGAGGTCCGTTCAGGGGCCCGGCCCCGGCCCCGGCGTGCGGTCCGGTCCGGACCTCGCCGGAAGACGCCCTCTGCCTGCGCCCGGACGATCTCCGACTTCCCGCGCTCCCTCCTCCGGCTACACTCAGCTACTAACGGAACCATGTGCGCCGGGCCTTCCGGCCCACCTTGCCGCGACCGCATCCTCCGGAGCCCGGGCTGTGACCGAATGCACGCTCGCCGACCTCGTCGACCTCGTCGACCTCGCCGCCCCGCGCCGCGGCCCCCTCCGCCGGCAGGACGCGATGTCCCCGGTGGGCGCCCGGGAGGACCGCGAGCGAGTCGGGGACCCTCAGGGCGATCCGGCCGACGACGACCGGACGGCGCTCGTCGCCCGGGCCCGGCGAGGTGACGTCAACGCCTTCGGGCTGCTCTACGACCGGTACGCCAACCTCGTGTTCCGGTACGCGCTGTACCGGCTGGGCGGGGATCCGGTGGCCGCCGAGGACATCGTCAGCGAGACCTTCCTGCGTGCCTTCCGCTCCATCGGCACGTTCCAGTGGCAGGGACGGGACATCGGTGCCTGGTTCATCACCATCGCCCGCAACCTGCTGGTCGATCAGGCCCGCTCGGCGCGGCGCCGGTTCGAGATCCCGACGGCGGACATCCTCGCCGCGGCCGAGCACCGAGCCACGGCGCTGACGGCGCCGAGCCCCGAAGAGTCGATCCTGGCCGTGCTGACCCGCCGCGAGCTGCTCGACGCCGTCCGCGAACTGCGCCCGGACCAGCAGGAGTGCGTCGCGCTCCGGTTCCTCGAAGGGCTGTCGGTCCGCGAGACCGCGCTGGCCATGGGCCGCAACGAAGGGGCGGTCAAATCCTTGCAGTTCAGAGCAATTCGGACACTTGCCCGCGCCCTTCCCGCAGCAGGCACGGCCTGACCTCCGGGCCCCTCGCCGTGAGCGATATCCCAGATCACGTCGCAACCCCGGCCCGGTCGTTGTTCCACCGGCACTTTCCCGCCGTCACGTTCGAGCGGCGGCCGCCGCGAAGTCGTGCCGCACCGTACTCTGACGGCGTGCCGGCGAACCATGGCGTGGATCGCGGCGCGCGGAGGTGGCGACAAGGGGTGGGTGGCGGCCCCGGTCACTTCCCGAGCCGAGCCCTTGCTCCGCCCCGGACAGCATGGAGTTGACGATGAGGGTGCGACGACGCAGGGACCTGGCCACGACGAGGCAGGCCGCCGAGGCCGCCGCGATCGCCGCCTTGAAGGTCGCGGCCGAGGAGGTTCCGCGGGCTCCGCTGGACGAGTCGGCGGCCGCGTTCTTCGACGTGGACAACACCATGATGGCGGGCGCCTCGATCTTCTACTTCGCCCGCGGCCTGGCCGCCCGGGACTTCTTCAACTCGCGTGACCTGATCCGGTTCGGCTGGCAGCACATCACCTACCGGCTGCGTGGGCTCGAGGACCCGAGCGGCATCCGGGATGCTCGGGAGACCGCGCTTGCCTTCGTCGCCGGGCGCACGGTGGCCGAGATCGTCCGTTACGGCGAGGAGATCTACGACGAACGGATGGCCGAGCAGATCTACTCGGGTACGCACGCGCTCGCCCAGCAGCACCTTGACGCGGGCCAGCGAGTGTGGCTGGTCACGGCCACCCCGGTCGAGCTCGCCTCGGTCATCGCCCGGCGGCTGAACCTCACCGGCGCCCTCGGCACGGTCAGTGAGGTCTCCGCCGAGGGCACCTACACCGGCCACCTGGTCGGCGGCCTGCTGCACGGCCAGGCGAAGGCCGAGGCCGTGCAGGCGCTCGCCGAGCGGGAGGGCCTGGACCTGTCGCGGTGCTGGGCCTACTCGGACTCGATCAACGATCTGCCCATGCTCTCCCTGGTGGGCCACCCGGTCGCGATCAACCCGGATCCGGACCTGAAGACCGTGGCCCGGGAACGCGAATGGCCGATCAAGGACTTTCGCACGGCCCGCAAGGCAGCCAAGATCGGCATTCCGACGGCAGCCGGGGTGGGCGCGCTCGCCGGCGGGGTCGCCGCCGGCATGGCGTTGCGGCGCCGGGCCGCGGGCGCCTAGACCTGTCTTCCGCACGTGCGTGCGGTGAGATAGCTACGTGGTTGATTGTTCGGATCGGGTCGGGCTGATCGGGATGCGTGGTGGCGGGTC